>NZ_JBEXCS010000021.1:0-111413 GCF_040605395.1 Streptomyces sp. NPDC005648
AGGGCCTCGGTCTCGCCGGTGACGAGGGTGGCGGTCTTGTTCTTGCTGCCGGCCGGGAAGTCCAGGTCCAGGACCTTGAAGGACAGAGTGCTCATCAGTGGCTCCTACACGCGATCGCGTTCAAGGAAGGGCGCCTCGCCCGCACGGAGCCGAACGCGTGGGTCGGCGTGCCTGGGCGGCGGCTATGTCTGATGAGACAGTATCTGAGGATTCAAGCAATCGCCCGTCGAGGTGGGAAGGTTCGCGTGGTCTTGGCGTGATGTTTAACGCGAGGCGATGCCTCGCGGGGACCCTGCAGCCGGCCACGCCAGCGTCCGCGCCCACGTCCGCGCCAGCACCCACGCCCGCGCCAGCGCCCACGTCCGCGCCCGCGGCCCGCCCGGGGCGGCGTTCGCGATCGGAGTGGCAAGGAAACCGTTGTGGCGATGCCCGCGACGGCCTCGGCCGCGGACAAGTGTGACTGGGTCGGCTCCCAGTTCTGGGACGTCGCACCGCACGGTTGCACCCTGGGCACAGATCCTCCCGGCCGACGGCCAGAGCGATGGCAGCACGATCAGGACAACCGTGAGGTAGCGGTAAGGGACGGGGTCAGCGCGCCGGTCCGCAGGGCTCGAACGAGTCCTGCGGACCGGGCGGTTGCGCTCGTCAGGCGGCCTGACCGACCTCCGCCTCGTCGAGACGCTCGGCCTTCGGGACCAGGGCGACGAACAGCGCGCCGACGACGACACAGCCGATGACCAGCCAGAGTCCGTTGGTGAACCCCTTGTCGAGATAGAACTGGGTGCCCTTCAGCACCATGCCGTGCTGCGCCATCACCACATAGGCCAGCTGGGAGACGATGATCTGGGCCACGCCCTGGGTGAGGTTCTGGGCGCCGTTGGCCAGGGCCTGCTCCTCGGGGCTGACGACCTCGATGACCATGATGGGTACGACGGCGACGACGATGCCCGTGCCGAGGCCGGCGACCACGCCCCAGGAGATGATCTGGGCGGCGGTGTCGTGGTACTGGGTCGCGATGCCGTATCCGATGGCCGCGAGCGCGGCGCCGACGGCCAGCAGGAGCCGGCTGTCCGCGCGGCGGGCGATCACACCGGTGCCCACGGCGCCCACGATGATCATCGCGCTGATCGGGCTGGTGACGATGGCGTTGTGCGTCCCGGACCAGCCCAGTCCGTCGGAGACATGAGGGATCTTCGGCATCAGGATGAGCAGCTGGATCACGATGCCGACGGCGCTGAGCGAACCGGCCGTGACCGCGGTGGCCAGCAGGGCGGACCACACCGTGCGCCGCCGTGTCATGGCCAGCGGGAACAGCGGCTCGGCGACCCGGCGCTCGACGAGCACGAAGGCGATGAGCACGATCACCGCGCCGACGACGAAGCCGATGAACTTGCCGCTGCCCCAGCCCCAGTCGGAGCCTTCTCCAACGGCGTAGATGAGAAGGGTGACGCCGCCGCCGAGAAGGATTCCGCCCGCCCAGTCCATCCGGCCGCCCCGCTCACGGACCGGGCTCTCGGGGACGAGGGTCAGCACCAGGAGGAAGCTGACGGCCGTGCTGACCGCCATGAACCACAGGATGCCGCGGAAGCCGTGGTTGTCGAGGAGCCATCCGGACAGGAAGGGCCCGCCGAAGGCGACGAGACCCACGCCGCCGGCCATGATGCCGTTGGCGAGTCCGACCCAGCGGCGGGGGAAGACGTCGCGGGTGATGGCGTAGGCGAGCGGAGTGGCGGCGATATAGACGCCGGCGATGCCACGTCCGATCAGCAGGGTGCGGTAGTCCGTCGCCACCGCGGCGACCAGGTCGCCCACGAGGCCCAGCCCGGTGGCCACGAGCAGGGCGCGCTTCTTGCCGAAGAGAGCAGCTCCCTTCACCACGAAGGGCAGGAAGAAGGTGCCCGTCAGCAGGGTCATCAGGGTGAACCAGGCGATCTGCGTGGTCTGGAAGTGGATCGCGATGGCGGCCTGTGTGGTGCCGGACAGCGCCGCGATGAGCGAAACCAGCTGAACCGTCCACAACAGGGCGGCGACGATGACCCCGTTGCGCGCGGTGGAGCGGGATCTCTCCGGTGTCTGCGCCGGTGTGATCTGTGTCTGGGACATGGAAGGGCCTTCCGTGCTTGAGCGGAGGTCCGGGGGAGCGGCTCTGGTCCGGGCGGCCCGAGGACCGTGCGGCGCAGGATCGTCCCTGCGGAGGGTGAGGTGCCGAATGATGCGGAGTCAGTGGCGCGGGGTGCCGCGCGGTCCAGGCTCGGGCGGGTGTCGCCCGGGGTGTCAGCGGTGATCCACAGGGAACATCTGGGTCTCTCCCGGCAGCAGCGATGCGGCTGCGGGTAAAGTAGACCTATCGGTCGGTACAATCAATGGATCGGTCAGAAAACGCGTGCCCCCCCTGGTGGGGGCGGTGCGGAGGCGGCGCGCCGGGACGGCGGCGCCGGATGATATTTGCAATGTACCGATCGGTCAACAAAGTGGATTGTGCGGTTTCGGGGGCTTCATCTTGGTCGCACTTCAGCAATAGACTGACCGGTCGAAACACCTGAACCTCTTGGAGGGGCCATGAGCGAATCCACACAGGCGTGGGTCGCGGCGGGTGTGCGCGCCGTGATCGGTACGCACACCCAGGCGCAGGACGCCGGCCGCACCGACGACATCGTCGCGCTGTACACACCCGACGCGGTTCTGGAACTTCCCGGCACCGACCCCCTCCAGGGGCACGACGCGCTGCGCGCCGCCTTCAAGGGCTGGGAGCCGACCCAGCCGCAGCTGCACGTGGTGACCAACACGGTCGTGACGTCCACCGGCCCCGACGAGGCGAGGGCCGTCAGCGACGTGCTCTTCCTGCAGCGCGGGGACGAGGGCTGGGCGCCGCAGCTGGTCGGCCACTACGACGACAGCTTCCGCCGGGTGGGCGGTTCCTGGCTGATCCAGCACCGCAAGACGGAGTACCAGGTTTAGCCGCGCACCTGCCCTTTCCGCCGTTTCACCCTTCCGAGAGTTTCGACCGAGGAGAGAGATGAGTACGAGTTCCGCCGACACCGAGGCGTCGGTAGCCGCCGGGGTCCAGGCCGCCGTCGCCGCCTACGCGCAGGCGCTGGACGCCGATCGCACCGACGACCTCGCCGACCTCTTCGTCCCCGACGGCGTGGCCGAGATAGCCGGTGTGGCCACCTTCGAGGGCCGCGACGCGATCCGTGAGGGGTACAAGGCCTTCGCCTCCCCCCAGCCGCAGCTGCATCTGGTGGCCAACACGGTGGTCACCTCGTACACCGAGGACGAGGCCACGGCGGTCAGCAACCTGGCGTTCATCCAGCGCGGCGAGACGGGCTGGGGGGTGCAGCTGGTCGGGCGCTATGACGACACGCTGCGTCAGGTCGACGGGGTCTGGAAGTTCTCGCGCAGGGTCACGACCTTCCTGCCGTAGCGCGTGCCGCGGTCACGACGCCCGTACCGCCACCGGCGGTGCGGGCGTTCGCGCGACGATCGCGGATTGCGGGACCGGTCGATTCGGTCCGTGTGTATGAATCTCGGCACGTATGAATCTCGGCACGAAAGATTGATTGTACCGACCGTCTGGTCTAACTTTCGCTCAGAGACGACACTGCGCAACGGGAGTCAGTCATGAGCGACAAAGGCGTCGAGGAAACCACCGATCTGCGGGCCGCGGGCTGGAAGGCCATGAGAGCCGCACTGCCCGGGGTGTTCCCCGAGGACGACGTCGACCTGCGGGACGGGCGGTTCGGGGAGGATCTCGTCGACATCGGTCTCACCAGTGTCTGGGGCGCCCTGTGGGGCCGAGAGGGCCTCGCGCCCCGCGACCGCAGCCTGGTCACGCTCGGCGTTCTCATCGCCCTCGGTGCGGAGACCGAGCTGAAGACCCACGTGCGTATCGCACTGACCAACGGGCTGACCAAGGAAGAGGTCGCCGAGGTCATCTACCACTCCGCCGGATACGCCGGCTTCCCGCGGGCGGTCGGCGCCCGCACCGCCGCCCGCGAAGCACTGGAGGGCTGACCGCCCCCTCCGGGGCGTCGGCCGAACAGACCCACACCGAGCACCACGAGGAGCACACATGTCACTGCAGGGAAAGGTCGCGGTCGTCACGGGCGGCGCGCGCGGCATCGGAGCCGGGATCGCGACCGTGCTCGCGGCCAAGGGAGCCGCCGTGGCCGTATGGGACCTCAACGCCGAGGGCGCCGAGAAGACCGCGGCCGAGATCCAGGCGGCGGGCGGCAGGGCCGTCGCCGTCGCCGGTGACGCCGCCGAAGCGACCGCCGTGGCCCGCGCCGCGGCCCGCACCCGCGAGGAGCTCGGACCGGTCTCCATCCTGGTCAACAACGCGGGTACGACCGCCTACGAGCCCTTCACCGGCATCAGCGAGGCCTCGTGGGACCGCATGATCGCGATCAACCTCAAGGGCCCGTTCCTGGTCACCCAGGAGCTGATCCCCGACATGGTCGAGGCGGGCTGGGGCCGCATCGTCAACATCTCCTCGTCCTCCGCCCAGACCGGCGCCCCCGCCATGGCCCACTACGCCTCCTCCAAGGGCGGCGTCATCGCCCTCACCCGGGCCCTGGCGGTCGAGTACATCGCGCAGGGGATCACCGTCAACCACGTACCGCCGGGCTTCATCGACACCCCGCTGGTGCGCCAGGGCCCCATCGACGTGGAGGCCGCCGCCGCCACCATGCCGATGAAGCGGGCCGGCACACCCGAGGACGTGGCACACGCGGTGGCCTACCTCGCCTCGGAGGAGGCGGGCTATGTGACCGGCCAGACCTTCGGCGTCAACGGCGGGCGCTACGTCTACTGACCCCGCCCTCCCCACCGCACACCGCACACCGCACCAACGCTGCACTGGAGCCACGAATGAGCATCGAGGACGACACCGGGGCCCCCGCCCACGTCCTGGTAGTGGGCGCCTCCGCGTCCGGACTGACCACCGCGGAGGCACTGCGCCGCAAGGGCTACGCGGGCCGGATCACCGTGCTCGGCGACGAACCGCACGCCCCGTACGACCGGCCCCCGCTGTCCAAGCAGGTGCTCTCCGGGGCCTGGGAGCCCCACCGCGCGGCCCTGCGGCCACAGGACGTGCTCGACGCCCTGGACGCCGGGTTCGTGCTCGGTGACCCGGCCGTCTCCCTGGACACGGCGACCCGTACGGTCCGCACCGAGTCCGGGCGCGAGCTGCGGGCCGACGCGATCGTGATCGCCACAGGTGTACGGCCGCGCACCCTCCCCGGACAGGACGGCCTGTCCGGCGTGCACGTGCTGCGCACCCTCGACGACTCCCTCGCCCTGCGCGAGGACCTCCTCGGCGCCTCCCGCGTCGTGGTCGTCGGCGAAGGGGTCCTCGGCTCCGAGATCGCCGCCACCGCCCGCACCCTCGGCCTCGACGTCACCCTCACCGGCCCGCTGGACGCGCCGATGGCACTCCAGGTCGGCCCGCTGGTCTCCGGGGTCCTCGGCGAGCTGCACACCGAGCGCGGTGTACGGCTGCGGCTGGGCACCGGTGTCGAGGGGTTCACCTCCGAGGCCGGGCGGGTCACCGGCGTACGGCTGCGCACGGGCGAGGAGCTGCCGGCCGATGTCGTGGTCGTCGCGATCGGCGCGGTCCCGGCGACGGAATGGCTCTCGGGCAGCGGCCTCGAACTCGACAACGGCGTGGTCTGCGACTCCCGTTGCCGCGCCGAGGAGGGCATCTACGCCGTCGGTGACGTGGCCCGCTGGCACCACGAGCACCTCGGCCGGCTCCTGCGCCTGGAGAACCGGACCAACGTCACCGAGCAGGCCATGGCGGTCGCGGCCAACATCCTCGGCGACGAGCGGCCGTACGCGCCGGTGCCGTACTTCTGGACCGATCAGTACGACGCCAAGCTCCAGGTCCACGGCTTCCTGCCCGCCGACGCCGAAGTGGACGTCGTGGAGGGCGAGTTGGCGGCCCGGCGGTTCGTCGCCCGGTACCGCAGCGAGGGCCGGGTCACCGGCGTCCTCGGCTGGAACATGCCCAAGCAGACACGGCTGCGCCGCCAGGAGATCGTCGACGCCCTCGCCGTCGCCCCCTGAACCACCCCCGTCCCCCACCGCAACACCCCAGGAGAAGAACCATGAAGGTCGTCGTCGACGAAGAGAAGTGCGTGGCCGCCGGGCAGTGCGTGGCCGCCGCCATGGACGTGTTCGACCAGCGCGAGGACGACGGCATCGTCGTCCTGCTCGACGAGAACCCGCCGGCCGAACTGGCCGACGACGTGCGCAACGCCGCCGCCGTGTGCCCCGCCCTGGCCATCCGCATCGAGGAATAGCCCCGCGAACCGCGCCGCCCCCACCCATCCACCGGAGGACCCAGAATGGCCGAGGCAGGCACTCAGCAGGCCGCCGACGAGGCGTTGTACTTCTACCAGGACGACCGGGACGCCAAGTGCCCGTTCGCGCCGCCGCCCGGGCTGCGCGCCCTGAACGAGACCGCTCCCGTCACCCGGGCCCGGATCTGGGACGGCAGCACCCCGTGGCTCGTGACGGGACACGCGGCACAGCGCGCCATCCTGTCCGACCCCCGGGTCAGCTCGGACGACAAGCGGCCGGGGTTCCCCTACCCCAACCAGGCCATGTCCGAGACCGCCCACGACCACCCGTTGACGATCTTCAACGCGGACGGCGCCGACCACACCCGCATCCGCCGCATGATGACCCGCCCGTTCACCCGCCCCCGCATGGAGGCGCTGCGGCCGGACATCCAGCGGTTCACCGACGAGCTCATCGACAGGATGCTGGCCGGCCCGAAGCCGGTGGACCTGGTGCAGGCGCTGTCGCTGCCGCTGCCGTCGCTGATGATCTGCGCGCTGCTCGGAGTGCCGTACGAGGACCACGAGTTCTTCCAGGAGCACGCCTCCTTCGCCACCCGCAGCGACAAGACGGCTGACGACGACCGGCGCGCGCAGGAGGCGCTCGGCGGCTATCTCGCCGGGCTGATCCAGAAGAAGACGGCCGAGCCGGCCGAGGACGTCCTCTCGGACTTCGCCGCGCGGGTCAGGGACGGGGACCTCACCCTCCCTCAGGCGGTCCTGCTCTCCATGATCCTTCTGATCGCCGGTCACGAGACCAGCGCCAACATGATCACACTGGGTACGGCCCTGCTCCTGGAGAACCCCGAACAGATCGCGCGGCTGCGGGAGATCGAGGACACCCGCGAGGCCGCGGGCGCCGTCGAGGAGATCCTGCGCTATCTCACCGTGGCCACCTTCGGCCAACGGCGCATCGCCGCCGAGGACTTCGAGTTCGAGGGCGTGCAGATCAAGGCCGGCGACGGCATCGTCGTACCGCTGCCCGCCGGCAACTGGGACCCGGAGGCCTTCCCCGAGCCGGAGAAGCTCGACCTCACCCGCAAGGCGTCCCACCACCACGCCTTCGGCTGGGGCATCCACCAGTGCCTCGGCCAGCAGCTCGCCAGGATCGAGCTCCAGGTCGTCTACGGCACCCTCTACCGGCGTGTCCCGACCCTGCGCCTCGCCGTCGACCGCGACGAGCTCGCCTTCCGGCCCGCCGACGCGCTGGCCTTCGGCATCGGCGCACTCCCGGTGACCTGGTAGCCCCCCTTCCGCATTCCCCCTTCCCCCTTCCCCTTCCCGCTTCCATCGGTCCGCGGGACCCCTCGGTACGGGCGGGGCCCGCACCCGCATCCGCAATCGCAGTACAACAGGAGTCAGGCATGAGTGAGTTGAGCTTCGAAGGACGTGTCGCGGTCGTCACCGGCGCGGGCCGGGGGATCGGCCGGGCCCATGCCCGCCTGCTGGCGGCGCGCGGCGCGAAGGTGGTCGTCAACGACCTGGGCGGCTCGATGGAGGGCGACGGCTCGGACGCTGGCCCCGCCCAGAAGGTCGTCGACGAGATCACCGCGGCGGGCGGTGAGGCCGTCGCCGACACCCATGACGTCTCCACACCGGTCGGCGGACAGGCCATCATCGACACCGCGCTCGGTCACTTCGGACGGATCGACGTCCTCGTCAACAACGCCGGCATCATCCGGTGGGCCGGCCTCCCCGAGGTCGACGCGGACAACCTCGAACGCCACCTCGCCGTACACCTGCTGGGCTCCTTCAACACGCTGCGCGCCGCCTGGCCGCACTTCGTCGAGCAGAACTACGGCCGGGTCGTCCTGACGACGTCGAGCGGTGTGCTGGGACTGCCCAACAACCTGTCGTACGCGGCGGCCAAGGGCGGCACGATCGGACTCGCCCGCAGCGCCAAGCTGGCGGGCGAGCCGCACGGCATCAAGGTCAACCTGATCGCGCCCGCGGCCATGACCCGCATGGGCGGCGGCCCCGAGGAGGAGCCCACGGAGGCGGTGGCAGGCCAGCCGTACATGCCCTCGGACGCCGTGGCGCCGATGGTCGCCTGCCTCGCGCACGAGAGCTGCCCGGTCAGCGGGGAGATCTACACGGCCGGCGCGGGCCGGTTCGCCCGTCTCTTCATCGCCTCGACCGAGGGATACGTCCACCAGGACGGCCCGGTCACCGCAGAGGACGTGGCGGCCAACTGGGACGCCATCAACGAGGAGAAGGGCTACTACGTGCCCTCCGACCTGATGGACTGGTCGGGCAGGTTCCTCCAGCACCAGTTCAGCTCGCTCGGCGACGCGTAGGCGGCCGGCGGCGACGCGGGAGCAGGGGCCGGGCGGGCGGCGCGCGGCGCCTGCTCCCTTCACGCCCCGCGGACACGGAGAGGAACCGCCCGGTGATGGAGCGTACAACCGTCGCTCGCCACGCCCCGCGCGCTCCCGAACGCGTGGGTGTGGATGTGACGGCGCACACCGGCGGGCTCAGCAACGGTTGCTATATTGCGCAATCATCCAACCCGTGGGGTGCGCCCTGACGTGCGGGGCGGTGGACCGCCGCCCGGCTCTCGCGCCGGCGGTTGGCGTCGGCGCGAGCGTAGGGAGTGGGAGTTGAGCGACCCCTGGGGTGATGCCCACGGCCGTGCGGCCACACGTAACCGCTCGGCCGGTGTTCCGCGTCAGCGTGAGGTCGACGACGCACCGCCCGGCCCGGCGTACCAGGGCCGCGCCGCCGCCCGGCGGGCCGCACAGTCCCGGGGACGTCGGGCGGGCCGCCGCGCCAAGCCCGTGGCCCGGCGCAAGCGCCTGGTCCGCATAGCCCTGTTCACGGTGTCGGGGATGGTCCTGGTCACCGCGGGGGCCGGGGCATGGCTCTACGAGCACCTCAACGGCAACATCAAGAGCGTCGCGATCGACGACGGCGCCGGCGGCAAGGAGAAGGCGGACGCCTTCGGACGGACCCCGATCAACGTTCTCGTCATCGGCTCGGACGGCCGGAACAACGCGGCCGACTGCAAGCTGGGCGGCGGCTGCGGCTCGGCGAGCTCGACCGTCGGGCACAACGCGGACGTGGAGATGGTGGTGCATGTCTCCGCCGACCGCTCCAACGCCACCGTCATGAGCATCCCGCGCGACACCATGACCGACGTACCCGCCTGCAAGGACCCCGACAGCTCCCAGTCCACGGTCGGCTACTACGGGCAGATCAACAGCGCGCTCCAGTACGGCCCGGCGTGTCAGGTGAAGACCGTCCACCAGCTCACCGGCATCCCCATCGACCACTTCGTGATGCTCGACTTCTCCGGTGTGGTGAAGATGTCCGACGCGGTGGGCGGCGTCTCGGTCTGCGTCAGCGACAACGTCTACGACACCTACTCCCATCTGAAGCTGTCCAAGGGCACCCACACCCTCAAGGGTGACGCGGCGCTGGAGTTCGTCCGCTCCCGGCACGGCTTCGGCGACGGCAGCGACCTCGGCCGTACCGTCTCCCAGCATCTGTTCCTGTCCGCGATGATCCGCAAGTTCAAGAGCGCGGGCACGCTGGCCGACCCGGCCAAGGTCTACTCGCTCGCCGACGCGGCCACCAAGGCGCTGACCGTCGACGACGGTCTGGGCAGCGTCGGCAAACTGGTCGGCCTGGCGACCGACCTGAACAAGGTGCCGTCCAAGCGCATGACCTTCACCACGATGCAGACCGGCGCCGACCCGACCAACGCCAACCGGGTCGTCCCCGCGGCCGCCGCGAAGTCGCTCTTCGCGGCCATCGTCAACGACCAGTCCCTGAGCGACGACGGCAAGAAGAAAACATCCGCCTCGCCCTCCGCGACCGCGGCGGCCACCGTGCCGGCCTCCGAGGTCACCGCGCAGGTCGAGAACGGCACCACCACCAGTGGCCGCGCCTCGGTGATCGCCAACGCGCTCATCGCCAAGGGCTTCGGCTCCGGCACCAGCACGGGCAACGCGCCCCAGCAGTCGTCGAAGACGACGATCACCTACGGTCCCGGCCAGAAGGCCCAGGCCCAGACCCTCGCCTCCGCCCTGGGCGTGCCCGCCTCGCACCTCACCCAGGGCACCACGGCAGGCGTGGTCCTGGTCATCGGCGGCGACTGGACCACCGGCACCTCCTACAGCTCCTCGTCCGCCCCCGCGGACACCCACGCGGCCGTCTCCGACGCCCACGCCCAGACCGCCGACAAGGCCAAGACCTGCGCCAAGGTCAGCCCCTACAAGACGGTGGAGATCAACGGCGTACCGATGACCCCGACCCAGGCCTACGCGGCGGCCTCCAACAAGAAGGACTCCGCACCGTAGGGGGTGGCCCGCGACGCACCGCCCCGGCCGGCGGGCCGCCGCGCCACCGGCTCCGCTGCCGCGTCAGGCGGGTGTGGTGAGGTCGTGGGGTGCTGGGGTGGGGGACGGGTGCCGTGGTTCGGGGCGGGTTCGGGCGTGTCCGACGGGCGTGGCCGGCTTCCCGGCCGGCAGCAGTCGTACGGCCGGCTCGCGCGCCGGCCACAGTCGGGTAGCCGCCACCCCCGCGCCCAGGGCGATCGTGCCGAGGGTGGCCACGGCCGTCCGGAGTCCGGCCTCCGCGCCGAGCCAGCCCGCCAGCGGGTACGTCAGCAGCCAGCAGCCGTGGGAGAGGGAGAACTGGGCCGCGAAGGCCGCCGCGCGTTCCTCGGGAGGCGCCGATCGGCGGATCAGGCGGCCGGTGGGGGTGAGCACCATGGAGCATGCGGCACCGAACGCCGCCCACACCACCAGTAGCGCCGGCCACCGCCAACTCCCGTGCCGCGCGGCCGTGATGGCGGCGAGGCCGGCGAAGACGACGCCGAGCAGGAGGGCGCCGCGAAGCATCACGGTCCGGTCGGGAACCCTCTCCAGCACACGGGGCAGAACAAGGGCCACGGTCATCGACCCGGCGCCGTACGCGCCGAGCGCGAGCGGCACCGCGTCCGGGGACAGACCCAGGAAGTGGCGGACGTAGACGACGGAGTTGACCGTCACCATCGCGCTCGCGGCGGCGACCGCGAGGTCGAGGGCGAGCAGGGCGCGCAGTCGGGGGTCGGTGAAGAAGAGGCGGGTGCCGGCCGTCACCGTGGTCCGTGGTGCTCGGGAGGCCGTGGGGCTCGGCAGCAGGACGGAGACGACCAGTGTCGCCGAGGCGAGGAAGCCCAACACCGTACCGGTGAACAGCCAGTTGTAGGTGATGACGGACAACAGGGCGGCGGCCAGGGCGGGCGAGAACAGGCTCTCCAGGTCGTAGGCGAGCCGCGACATGGACAGCGCCCGCGTGTAGTCGCTCTCCTCGGGCAGCACCTCGGGGATCACGGCCTGGAAGGTCGGCGTGAACGCGGCCGAGGCGGACTGGAGCAGGAACACCAGCACGTACACCTGCCACACCTGGTCCACGAACGGCAGCATCAGCGCGACCCCGGCCCGGGTCAGATCGGCGGCCACCATCAGGGTGCGGCGCGGCAGCCGGCCGGCGAGCGCGCCGATCGCCGGGGCGATCAGGACGTAGGCCGCCATCTTGATCGCGAGCGCGGTGCCGAGCACCGAACCGGCGTCGGCGCCCGCGATGTCGTACGCCAGCAGCCCCAGGGCCACCGTCGCGAGGCCGGTGCCGACGAGGGCGATGACCTGGGCGGCGAAGAGATGGCGGTAGGTGCGGTTGCGCAGGACGGCGAGCATGCGGCGGCTCCTGGGCGCGGGGGCGTGTGCCGACGGTTCCGGACGCCCAGTGTAGCCATCATGTGCGCATCTGCGCACATGATGGCCGGAGGACTTCCGGCGGCAGTCCCTGTCCGTCTCCCGCCCGTGCGTCCGCCGGGCTCCGCTGCCTCTACGCTGTTCCCATGTCCGGACGCGAGCCCATGTCACCTGCAGCGAGTGCGCATCTACGAGCCCCGGACAGCGCCCGACTGGCCGAGGCGACCGGAGTGTTCGCGATGCTCTCCGACGTCACCCGGCTCCATCTGCTGTGGCTGCTGGCGCAGGGCGAGTCGGACGTCGGCACGCTCACCGAGCGCACCGACGCCTCGCGCACGGCGGTCAGCCAGCACCTCGCCAAGCTACGGCTGGCCGGCCTCGTGGACACGCGCCGGGAGGGCCGCCACATCCACTACCGCCTCAGCGACGGACATCTGCGTCGCCTGGTCCTGGAGGCGCTCAGCCACGCGGACCACCGGGTGAGCGGCCAGGCCCCGCACGACTGACGCGGCCCTTCGACGGGGTCACGGAGTCGGTCGACACCGCCCCTGCCCGGAGTTCGGGACGAAGGTCAGCTGTCCTGTCCGCGTAGGGGAAGGGTGATCGCGGACGGGTGGGTCGGATCGTGGAAGACCCGCTGGTCGGCGGCGCGGAGGGTGGTGGCCGTGGCACGCGGCTCGCCGGTGCCGGGGTTGCGGTTGAAGCGGGGGAACGCGCCGCTGGAGACCTGGACGCGGATGCGGTGGCCGCGCCGGAAGAGATACGCGGTCGCCCACAGCCGTACCTGCGCGGCGGTGATCCCGTCGGCGTCGGTGAGGCCGGTCAGACCGTCGCAGACATTGGTGGACCGGCCCTCGGCGTCGACGTCGCACAGCCGGACGAAGACATCGGCGTACGGCAGTTCGGAGCGGAAGAAGATCTCCGCCGAGACCTCGCCGATCACCTCGACGTCCGTCTCCAGCACGGCGGTCGTGTAGGTCAGGACGTCGGCGCGGGCCTCCAGCTCGGTGTTGTCGACGCGCCCCGACTTCACACCGACGGCCATCCGGACGCCGCCGACGGCCGGAGTGGGGTCGGCCGGGTCGTAGCGGTAGCCGTCCGGGGCCGACTCGGGGGGCGCCTCGGCCGAGAGGGCGCCGTCCGGCTGGAGGTACAGACGCCGCGGCGCGTATCCGGGCGGTGGCCAGGAAGGGAAGTCGCGCCACCGCTCCTCGCCCATGACGTACAGGCGGACCGGGGCGCGGTCGGCCGGCTGCTCACCGCGGGCGAGGGCGAGGCCGAAGTCGAGGGTCTCCGCGGCCGTGGTCGGGCTGGTGACTGCGGAGAGGTGTGCCCAGGGGCCGACCGTGAGACGGATCGGCGAGCGGCCGGCCTCCTGGAGCGTGCGGAAGTCACGCAGTTGGCCCGGCAGGAAGATGTCGTACCAGCCGCCGATCGCGCTCACCGGGACGGTGATGTCGGCGACGTGGTGGCTGTGGTCGAGCGCCCGCCAGAACGGACTGTCGGCGTCGTGGTCGAGGACGTTCTGGAAGTAGGGGGAACGCCGGCCGAGGACCTCGGTGTCGGCCCGGTGGAGCGGCAGGGTGTACCAGGCCCGGCGCTCCTTGCGTGTCCGCAGCAGCTGACGCACCAGGGCGAACCTGCCCTCCTGCTCGGCCACTTGGAGCCCCCAGCCGAAGGTCGCCTCCAGCCCGAACGCCTCCGTGCGCAGGAAGTCCAGCGTGAACGCCGACTCCGACACGCCCGGCAGGATCGCCTTCACCTCGGACGGTACGGCGTCGGCGACCGCCCACTGCGCGAAACCGAGGTAGCTGCCGCCGCACAGCACCACGCCCGACCCGCACCAGGGCTGCTTCACCAGCCAGTCCAGGGTGTCGAGGCCGTCCTCGCGCTCGTGGCGCAGCGGGTCGAACGGGCCGCCGGAGCCGAAGGTGCCCCGGGTGCTCTGCAGGACGACCTGGAAACCGCGCTCGGCGAGCGGCCGGGCGAGCTGCGCGGCGAGCATGCCGGTCCTGCCGTACGGGCTGCGGACCAGTGCCGTGGGCAGACCGTCGCCGCCGGCCGCCGGGGTCCAGCGGTCGGCCAGCAGGACGGCGCCGTCGCGCATCGGAACCGGCAGGTCGTGTTCGACGGCCAGATCCCGGGTGGTCGGCGGCGGCAGGCGCAGCATGCGCTGCATGAGGTGGCTGGTCGGCTTCATCGGGTCTCTCCTTCGTCCGCGGGGGCGGGGGTGCCGGTGACGACCGCCGTGAGGCGGAGCAGGCGTCGCGCCAACGCCTCCGGGTCCAGGGGGTCGTCGCCGTCGATCAGCCAGTCGTTGACGACCGCGCCGGTGCCGCCCGCGACGAACGCCGCCAGGTCGTGGGCGACGTCCTCGTCCACGACCCCGAACCGCCGGCGCAGGAATGTGTCGTTGACGCCGCCGAACAGGCCGGTCAGCG
Organism: Streptomyces sp. NPDC005648; assembly: GCF_040605395.1. Classification (NCBI taxonomy): domain Bacteria; kingdom Bacillati; phylum Actinomycetota; class Actinomycetes; order Kitasatosporales; family Streptomycetaceae; genus Streptomyces; species Streptomyces sp. NPDC005648. The sequence continues at coordinate 14,482 of NZ_JBEXCS010000021.1, forward strand.
TCCGGGTCATGGCGAAGGCGCACGACCCGGTGAGCATCGCGCGGTAGAAGGCGCGACGCCCGGCGAAGTGCCGGGCCATCGCCGACGCCCAGGCGCGTGGGTCGTCGTCCTCCATCCCTTCGAACAGCTCCCGTCGGACCAGGTCGGCCGCGGCCTCGACGAGCAGGGTGTCCCGGTCGCCGAACTGCAGATAGACCAGCTGCCGGCTGACCCCCGCGGCTTCGGCGAGGTCCTTGACGGACAGGGCGGTGCTGCCGCGCTCCGACACCAGACGGACGGCGGCGCCCATCAGGGCGGCGCGGGAGCGCAGGACACGGGGGTCCTGGCTGGCGGGTTCGGTGACGGAGCCGGGGTGCATGCCGCGATCGTAGACACCTGTTAATTAGTTGACAAGTGTCAAAGAGAGGTCGGACGGGCGGAGAAGCCGGCCGTCAGGTCTCCCGGCCGGCGGCCGCCCGCACCATGCGGCGGATGTCCGCCAGGTCGGCCTCGAACTCGGCGGTGAGGTCGAGCGGCAGATCCAGCCAGGGAGCGAGCCTGCTGTGCCCGGGGAGTTCGCTGTCCGGGAGTTGGCCGCGCCGCGCGCGCGGGTCGAGGGGGCCGGGGGCGAAGCGGCCCGAGGCCTCCGAGGCGGCGAATCCGATCACGAAGGTGCTGATCAGCCGTTCGAGCCGGGGGACTTCGGCCTCGGGGACCCCGGCCTCGATGAGCGCGGTGTAGATGATGTCCACCGCTCGGACGGCGTCGGGAGTGACGGCGGGTCGTGAGAACAGCAGGTGTGCGGCCCAGGGGTGGCGCTGGGTGACGGCGCGGCAGGCGTGCGCGAGGCCGCCCAGTCGCTCGTCCCAGGGCTGGTCCCCGGCACCGTCCGCCGGCAGCAGGGCGGAGAGCAGGCGACCGACCATGCCGTCCAGCAGTGCCGACTTGTCCTTGACGTGGCGATACAGCGCCATGGGCGTCACACCGACCTTCTCGGCCAGGGCGCGCATCGACACCGCTTCCAGGCCGCGCTCGTCGGCGATCGCCAGTGCCGCGTCCAGAATCTCTTCCCGTCTCCCGCTCATGGGTCTACAGTGTATACGTATACGGCGTAGACGTGGACGCCGTACACCTGAGAGGAGGCGGGGCATGCTCGTCGCGGAGGGACTGGTGAAGCGCTACGGCGGTCGCCGGGCGCTGGACGGGTTCGAACTGGCCGTGGAGCCAGGCGAGATCGTCGGCCTGATCGGGCACAACGGCGCCGGGAAGACCACCTTCGTCGAGGTCGTCACCGGCCTGGTCCGGCCCGACGCGGGACGCGTGCGGATCGGCCCGTACGACGCGCTGCGGGAGGGCCGCGGGGCCCGGCGGTTGCTCGGGGTGGCCCCGCAGGAACTGGCCCTGTACGGCAGCGCCACCGTGCGGGAGAACCTGCGGGTGTTCGCGGGCCTGGCCGGCCTCGGTGGGCGGCGCCGGGACGCGGAGATCACCCGGGTGCTGGAGGAACTGCGGCTCACGGAAGTCGGCGACCGCCGGGCCGGCGTCCTGTCGGGCGGCCAGCGGCGCCGGGTCCAGGCGGCCACCGCCCTGGTCGGCTCACCATCGCTGCTGCTGCTCGACGAGCCGACCGCCGGCGCGGACCCGGAGACCCGCGCGGCCCTCCTGGCGACCGTCAAGGCCCGTGCCGAGGCGGGCGCGGCCGTCGTCTACACCACCCACTACCTGCCCGAACTCGTCGACCTCGACGCCACGTTGGCGCTCGCCCGCGCCGGACGCGTCATCGCGCGGGGCACCCAGGAGGAACTCACCCGGCATCTGCCGGGCGAACTGAGGCTCACCTTCGCCGACCCCGCCGAACCCGACCTGCGCATGCCGACCGCGGATCCCGGCGCCGACCTGGCCGCCCTGCTCGCCGCCGGCCGGACGCCCGTCTCCGTCGACGTCCGCCGGCCCGGCCTGGATGACCTCTTCCGCGACCTGGAGACCTCCGCGGCCGACGAGGAGGCCGACGATGCCGCCGCGTGACTCGCTCGCCCGTATCGGCGTCCTGGTGCGCCACAACGCCCTGCTGATGCTGCGCGAGCCCGGTCCGCTGTTGAGCCGGATGGTTCTGCCGCTCGTCTTCATCACCCTGTTGCGCCCGCTGTATCTGGCCGCCCAGGGCCGGGAGGCCGGCACCCGGCAGGCCGTCGTCGGCACACTGGTCACCTTCTCGCTGCTCGCTCTCAGCATCTCCGGCGGCGCCATCCTCACCGAACGCCTCGGCCGCACCTGGGACCGGTTGCGCGGCACGCCCCTGCACCCCGTGGAGCTGCTCCTCGGCAAGGCGATCCCCGTCTTCGCGGCCCTGCTCGCCCAGCAACTGCTGATCGTCGGCTTCGGCGCGGGCGTCCTCGGACTGACCGTGTCCCACCCGTTTCTGCTGTTCGGGGTGCTGCTGGCCTGGACCTGCACCCTGCTCGCGCTCGGCGCGCTCATCGGGGTGCTGGTGCGCACCATGGGCGAGCTCTCCGCGTCCTTCGACATCGGGGGCATGCTGCTCAGCAGCGTCGGGGGCGCCCTCGTCCCGCTCGCGGTGCTGCCGGCCTGGGTCTCGGACGTGGCCCCCGTCTCGCCGGGCTACTGGGCCGTGAGCGGTCTGCGCGCGGCCCTCGAGGGCGACACGCACACCGCGACGGCCGCCGTCGGCACCCTCCTCGCGGCGGCCCTGCTCTGCGGCGGCCTGGCCTCGCTCCGCCTCCAGGGGCGGGGCGGGCGGCTGGTGACGCTCTGAACACCCGCCCGGAGTGGCTCGTCGCCGACTATCGTTGCCGTAGGCACTCTTGACAACATGCGTACTGTTTCGCGACGTTTGATCCCTGCCGGACAGTTCGGAACCTGAGGGGTCAATCGCGGAACGACCGTGTACACAGCGCCGAATCGGCTGATACTCAAAGAAGTGGTAGGACGCGGACAGCGCGTCATGGGGGGACGTCACGGGGGAGCGGTCGCCGATGCGATCCATGAGCAGGGGGTCACACGCCCTTCCGGCCTGCGCTGCGGCCGGTGCGTTCCTCGCGGAGCCTGTGGAAGGGCGGTTGATCTGAAGTGGATGTCACGATCCACAGAGTCGACGAACTGAACGCCACGCTCCGCGGGGCGTGGCACCGCGCGATGGACGAGTCGCCGGAGTACTCCAACCCTTTCCTGGCACCGGAGTTCGCGCTCGGCATCGGAAGATACCGCGCCGGCACGCGCATCGCGGTCCTGCGTGAGGCCGGAACACCGGTCGGCTTCCTCCCGTACGAGCGCAACGCGTTCGGTGTCGGCAAGGCCATCGGACTCGGCCTGTCGGACTGTCAGGCGCTCGTGCACCGCCCCGGGGTGACCTGGGACGCCCAGGAGCTGCTGAAGGCCTGCGGACTCTCCATCTTCGAGTTCGATCATCTCGTCGCCGAACAGAGACCGTTCGGCAGATATGTGACCGGCACCTTCGCCTCCCCGGTCGTCGACCTCAAACCCGACGAGAGCGGCTATGCCCAGTGGCTGCGGGGCGCCTACCCCGGGCATGCCAAGACCACGCTGAAGAAGGAGCGCCGCCTCGGCCGCGACATAGGCGAGGTGCGGTTCGAGTTCGACGAGCGCGACCCGCGGATGCTGCGGCGGCTCATGCAGTGGAAGTCCGCCCAGTACCGCAGGACCGGCCGGATGGACCGGTTCGCCCGGCCCTGGATCGTCGACCTGGTCGACCACCTCTTCCAGGTCCGCGAGGACCACTTCACCGGGGTCCTCTCCGTCCTCTACGCCGGTGAGCGCCCCGTCGCCGCGCACTTCGGCCCGCGCTCGCGCACCGTGCTCGCGGCCTGGTTCACTGCCTACGACCCCGAACTCCACTACTACTCACCGGGGTTGATGATGCATCTGCGCACCGCCGAGGCGGCCGCCCGCAACGGCGTGACGCTCATGGACCTGGGACGGGGCGACAAGGAGTACAAGGACTGGCTGAAGACCCGCGAGCTGCGTGTGGCCGAGGGCTTCGCCAGCCGCCCGCACCCGGTGGCGACGGCCCACCGGCTGTGGCGCAGACCGGTGCGAGGCCTGCGGAACACCGTCAACGCCCACCCCGAGCTGCGTGCCCCCGCCGACCGCCTCCTCAGGACGGTCGGCACCCTGCGCACCCGGTCGGGCACCTCGGGATCACGCACACACTGACCGCACCGGGCCCGCGTCAGCCGACAGCGAAGTCCGGTCCGCTTGCCGAAGCAAGGGTGTAAGCATGTAATCCAAGCCCTTGGGCAAGTGGAAAGGTCGACTCGTGGCCGAGACACTTTCCGGGCCCGACCGCTCCCGCGAGGAGCAGGCCGCGCTCGACTCCTACTCCCGGATCATCACCGCCGTCGCCGCCGAACTCACCCCCAAGGTGGCGTCCCTGAACGTCGCGCACCGCCGCGCTCGCGGCCGCTTCGTGGTCGGCACCGGCTCCGCGGTCGTCTTCACCGATGACGGCTTCCTGCTCACCAACGCCCATGTCGTCGGGCATTCCGACGCCGGTACGGCGGCCTTCGCGGACGGCACCACCACGCCCTTCCACGTCATCGGCGCCGACCCGCTCTCCGACCTCGCGGTGGTCCGCGCCGACGGACCGACCCCGCCCCCGGCCCGGCTCGGCGAGGCCGACGCGCTCAAGGTGGGCCAGCTCGTGGTCGCGGTGGGCAACCCGCTCGGCCTCGCCGGCAGCGTCACCGCCGGAGTGGTCAGCGCCCTCGGCCGATCCCTGCCGGCCAGCGCGGGGCGGGCGACCCGGGTCATCGACGACGTCGTCCAGACCGACGCCACCCTTCACCCGGGAAGCTCCGGCGGCGCGCTCGCCACCGCCGACGGCAGGGTCGTCGGCATCAACACCGCCATCGCCGACGTCGGCCTCGGACTCGCCATCCCCGTCAACGACACCAGCCGGAAGATCATCGCCGCCCTGCTGTCCAGCGGCCGGGTCCGCCGCGCCTATCTGGGCGTGGCCGGCACACCCGCCCCGCTGCCACCGTCGCTGCAGGCCCGCACCGGCCACCGCGTCGGGCTGCGGGTCGTGGAGGTCGTCCCCGCGTCCCCCGCCGCGCGGGCGGGCCTGCGCGACGGCGACCTGCTGCTCACCGCCGACGGCGAGCCGGTGGACAGCGCGCAGGCGCTGCAACGCCTGATGCTGGAGGACGCGATCGGCCGCCCCCTGGCCCTGACCGCCCTGCGCGGGGACGCGCTGGTGGACGTCATCGCCGTACCGGCGGAACTGGTCGCGGACGACTGAGGGCGGCGGCCGGGTTCGGCGTCAGGGTGCGCCCGTCCAGTTGTGGGCCACGTCCACGATCACCTGGCCGTCCACCCGCAGCACCCGGAACGGCAGCCGCGTCCGGACGCCCAGCCCGAGCTGGGTGTGGCCCTCGAAGCTCGCACCGAAGCGGGTGTCCCGGAAGGCGCGGTATCCGGTCAGGTCGACGCCGGGCAAGGGGTGGCCGGAGCGCGCCGGGTACGTGGACTTGCCCGTCCTGACGTCGTAGCTGGGCGCGGTGACCCGTACTTCGAGGACCGCTCCGCCGCCGACGGGTATGAGCCGTCCCGAGCCGTCCTGGTAGAGGTGTTTGACGTACCGGACCGAGTAGCCGAGGTGGCTCTTGGCCGCACCGGGGATGTCGATCACCATCCGGTCGTAGCACGTGTGGCGGCCGGTCCTGACGTTGCGCACGGATGTCGTCGTGCTCGCCGCATTCGTCTTGGCACTGCTGCCCCAGCCGGTCGGGCAGACGGTGGCCTGCGCGGCGTCGGCGGGGAGGGCGGTGGCGCCCAGTGCGGTGACCAGGATCGTGAGCGCTGCCCATGCTGTCCTGCTGCTTCGTCTCATCGTGTCTCCCGAAGCAAGTGTGGTGCTGGTATGGGCTGAGACATCCAGGATGGCGCAAAGGTTGCGTTTGCGGAGCGGTATCCGTCGATCTGCGGATATCCGTGATCCGCAGCGGTCAGCCGAGCGCCTTGTCCAGGTTGAACGCCGCGCTGATCAGCGCGAGATGGGTGAAGGCCTGCGGGAAGTTGCCCTGTTGCTCGCCGGTGTGGCTGATCTCCTCGGCGTACAGACCCAGGTGGTTGGCGTACGTCAGCATCTTCTCGAAGGCCAGACGGGCCTCGTCGATCCGGCCGGCGTGGACCATGGCCTCGACGTACCAGAACGAGCAGATGGAGAAGGTGCCTTCGTCGCCGCGCAGTCCGTCGGGGCTCGCCGTCGGGTCGTAGCGGTAGACCAGGGAGTCGGAGACCAGGTCGTGGGTGAGGGCGTCGAGGGTGGACAGCCACTTGGGGTCGGTCGGGGCGATGAACTTCGACAGCGGCATCATCAGGACCGCCGCGTCCAGCACGTCGCCGTCCTCGTGCTGGACGAAGGCCTGCCGCGTCTGCGACCAGCCCCGCTTCATGATCCGCCGGTAGATGGTGTCCCGGCTCTCCTGCCAGCGCGGCAGATCGGCGGGCAGTCCGCGGCGGCCCGCCATCCGGATGGCACGCTCGATGGCCACCCAGCACATCAGGCGGGAGTAGAGGAAGTTCTTTCGGCCGCCGCGCGTCTCCCAGATCCCCTCGTCCGGCTGGTCCCAGTGCTCGCACACCCAGTCGACCAGCGCGCACACGTCGTCCCACTGGTCGCTGGAGATCGGCTTGGCCCACTTGTCGTAGAGGTAGATCGAGTCGATCAGCGCGCCGTAGATGTCGAGTTGGAGCTGATCGGCGGCGGCGTTGCCGACCCGCACCGGCGCCGAGCCCTGATGCCCCTCCAGGTGGCCGAGTTCGGCCTCGGTGAGGTCGGTGCGGCCGTCGATGCCGTACATGATCTGCAGCGGGCCGGACGGCTTGCCGTCGCCCGGACTGATGTGCCGGGTCACGAACTTCATGAACGCCTCGGCCTCCTCGGTGAAGCCGAGTCGCAGCAGCGCGTAGACGCAGAAGGCGGCGTCGCGCACCCACACATAGCGGTAGTCCCAGTTGCGCTCGCCGCCCAGCTGTTCGGGCAGGCTCGTGGTCGGCGCGGCGACTATCGCGCCGGTGGGCGCGTAGGTGAGCAGCTTCAGAGTGAGGGCCGAGCGGTGCACCATCTCCCGCCAGCGGCCACGGTACTTGGAGGCGGACAGCCAGCGCCGCCAGTACGCCACCGTCGTGCCGAACTGCTCCTCCGCCTCCAGTTTCGCGCACCGCCGCGGCTCCAGGTCACCGCCGACCTGGTCCAGTGCGAACACCGCGGTCTCGCCCTCGGACAGCTTGAAGTCGGCCCGCGCGTCCAGCCCGTCGGCCTCCAGCGGCACGGTCGCCGTCAGCGCCAGCGACAGCGACTCGGACTCGAAGACCGCCGCCTCGCCGGCCATGCGCACGGTGTGCGGCCTGCTGCCGTAGTCGAAACGGGGTGCGACCCGGGTGCGGAAGGGGATGGAGCCGCGCACGCACACCACCCGCCGGATCAGCCGATGCCGCTCGGCCTCCACGGCCCCGCCGTTGACGGGCATGAAGTCCTGCACCTCGCCCACGCCGTCCTCGGTGAAGAAGCGGGTGATCAGGACGTTGGTGTCCGGGAAGTAGAACTGCTTCGTCCTGGCCGGTACCGCCGCCGCCAGCTCGAAGGACCCGCCCCGGTCCGCGTCCAGGATCGCCGCGAAGACGCTGGGCGCGTCGAAGGCCGGGCAGCAGTACCAGTCGATCGTGCCGTCGGTCCCTACCAGGGCCACGCTGCGCAGATCGCCGATCAGGCCGTGCTCGGCGATCGGCAGATACCGCGAGGCGGCCTCGCCGCCCACTCGTACGCCCATCGCAGCCTCCCGCGCCCGACACGCATCCCGCTCTCAGCGTAGGCCGATCCGGGGTCGGGAGCGCAGGGGTCGGGATGGGTGGCCGGCCACCCCACACCCCACCGCAGCTCACTTGCACCTCCCTTGCATCTCACTTGAGCTCGACTGCTTGATTATGCTCGAAAGATGGCTATATCTTGCAAGAACAAACAACAGTAGGGCGACAGGGGAGGGTGCGTCATGACGCACGTCGAGGACGAACTGGCCAGTCAGCCCGAGTGCTGGACACGCGCCGCCGCCGAGGCGCCGCGGCACCGCGCGGCCCTCCCGGCACCGGGGGAGCGGGTCGCGATCGTCGGGTGCGGCACCTCGTACTTCATGGCGCAGTCCGTCGCCGCGCTGCGCGAGCACGCGGGCCAGGGCGAGACGGACGCCTTCGCCGCCTCCGAGTTCCCCCACGGCCGCTCGTACGACCGTGTCCTCGCCCTCACCCGCTCCGGCACCACCACCGAAGTCCTGCAGCTCCTGGGCGAGTTGGGGAACGGCACCCGTACGACCGCCATCACCGCGGATCCCGGCACCCCTGTCATGGAGGCGGCGGACGACGTCGTCGTGCTCGGCTTCGCGGACGAACGGTCCGTGGTCCAGACCCGGTTCGCCACCACCGCGCTCACCCTGCTCCGTGCCCACCTGGGCCTGCACACCGACTCCGTGGTCGCCGACGCCCGCACGGCGACAGCCGCTCCGCTGCCCGAAGGGCTCGTCGGCTGCGGTCAGTTCACCTTCCTCGGCCGGGGCTGGACGGTGGGTCTGGCCAACGAGGCCGGACTGAAGATGCGCGAAGCCTCGCTCGCCTGGACCGAGGCCTACCCGGCGATGGAGTACCGGCACGGCCCCATCAGCATCACCACCCGCGGCACGGCCACCTGGATGCTCGGCGAGGCGCCCGAGGGACTGGCCGAACAGGTCCGCGCCACGGGCGGGTTGTGGATCGAGGGTGCGCTGGACCCGCTCGCCGAACTGGTCCGCGCCCAGCGCCTCGCGGTCGCCGTCGCGGCGGCCCGCGACCTCGACCCGGACCGACCCCGCCACCTCACCCGCTCGGTCATCCTCGCCCCCTGAGGCCTCTTAAGCCCCCGAGGCCCAGGTGAGGCCCTGTGTCCCCGGTCATTCGGTCAGGAGAAACCGTGCCCCTCGTCACCACCGCCGAGCTGGTCGACCGCGCCGTCGCCGGCCACTGCGCCGTCCCGTCCTTCAACATCATCACCCTGGAACACGTCGAGGCCGTCATCGCCGGCGCCGAGGCCGCGCGGGCCCCCGTGGTCCTCCAAGTCAGCGAGAACGCCGTCAAGTTCCGCTACGGCCGCCTCCTCCCGCTCGCCCGCGCCGCCGTCACCGCGGCCGAACGCGCCGCCGTCCCCGTCGCGTTGCACCTCGACCACGTCCAGAGCGACGACCTGCTGCGCCAGGCGCCGGCCGCCGGTTTCAGCTCCGTGATGTACGACGCGGCCCGGCTGCCGTACGCCGAGAACCTCGCCGCGACCCGCGCCGCCGCGGACTGGGCGCACTCTCAAGGGCTGTGGATCGAGGCGGAGTTGGGTCAGATCGGCGGCAAGGCGGGGCAGCTCCCGCTCGACGCGCACGCCCCCGGCGCCCGCACCGACCCCGCCGAGGCACGCGCCTTCGTCACCGACTCCCGCGTGGACGCCCTGGCCGTCGCCATCGGCAGCACCCACGCGATGACGACCCGCACCGCCACCCTCGACCACGGTCTGCTCAAACGCCTGGCCGCCACCCTGGACGTCCCGCTCGTGCTGCACGGCTCCTCGGGCGTACCGGACGACGAACTGGTCGCGGCGGTCGCGGGCGGCATCGCCAAGGTGAACGTCGGCACCGCCCTCAACATCGCCATGACCAGCGCGATCCGCGAGTTCCTGGCGGCGCATCCCGAAGCGGTCGACTCCCGCAAGTACCTGAGCGTGGGGCGGGAGGCGATGGCGGCGGCGGTGACGGCGATCATCCGGACACTGACCACCCGCCCACCCGCACCCGCCCCACATCACCTCGGTGATCACGGCTGATCACCTCTTGACGGCCTTCAGCACCACGAACTTCGGGTCGCTCGCGACCAGTTGACTGTTGCCGAACAGCCGTCGCAGCTTGACGTGGTAGCCGAGGTGGCGGTTGCCGACCACCCACAGCTCACCGCCCGGCCGCAGCACCCGCTTGGCCCCCGTGAACATCCGCCACGCCGTCTCGTCCGTCATGGCCTGGTGCGAGTGGAACGGCGGATTGTTGAGCACCAGGTCGACGCTCCCGGCCGGCACCCCGGCCAGCCCGTCCCCGACCCGGAACTCGGCATGCCCCGGTACCCCGTTGGCCTTGTACGTGGCCTCGGCCGAGGCCACCGCCTGGAACGACTCGTCCACGAACAGCACCTCGGCGGCGGGGTCGGCGACCGCCACCGCCGTACCGACGACCCCGTTGCCGCACCCCAGATCCACCACCCGCCGGGCGTGCCCGCCCGGCAGATGCCGCAGGAAGAAGCGCGTACCGATGTCGAGCCGGTCGGCGCAGAACACGCCCGCGTGATTGACCACCGTCCGTCCCGACACCGCCCCGATGCCGTCGGGCAGCGCATAGCTGTACGGCCACGGACTGGCGGGCCGCTCCAGCGCCGGATCGGGTACGCAGAAGATCAGCCGCGCCTTCTTCACCGCGAGCGAGGTACGGGTCGGCCCGAGAATCCGCTCGAACAGCTCCAACGTCGAGGTGTGGATCTCCTTGACCATCCCGGTCCCGACGACGACGGTCCCCCCGTGCACCGCCGGAGCCAGCCGCGTCAGCTGGTCCTCCAGCAGCGCCAGGCTCTTCGGCACCCGCACCAGCAGCACGTCGATCCGCTCCGGCGGTGGATCCTGCGTGGTCAGCAACCCGACGGCGCCGGCCTCGACACCGTTGCGCCCGAGGTTGCCCTTGGTGGCCTCCTGCGCCAGGAACGAGTCGGTGATCTGCACCGGCCCATGCCCGGCCAACGCGGTCACCAGCGCCCCCCACCGGTCCCCGACCACCACGACCGAGCCCGACAGCGGCACTCCCTCCTCGGCCAGATACCCGAGCAGATACTCGTCGGAGGCATCCCAGGCCCGCAGCCGCTCACGCGGGTCCTCGGGAAACCGGGCAAGCTCCAGCTCACCCCACGGCGTCGTCATACGATCGTTCATCGTCCGCCAAGGCTAGCGGAGCAGCAGCTCAGACCACGTCGGGTTACTCGCGACCGTCCGGGCGCAGCGGCCCCGGAATCCTGCCGCCGGTTGCGCGGAGGTCCGAGGCCGCGTTCGTCTCGTCGCTCAGTTGCTCGTGCCCTGGCTCAGGTCGGTGGTCTCCTTCTTGTCGAGCGGCCGAATGGTGATCTTCTTCATCATGGGTGCCTCCGGTGAAGGACGGGGGATGCCTGAGTGACGGAATCTGTTTTAAGGGAGTGGATCGCGACGTCGTCGTGGCGCCCCCGGGTGAAGCCGGAGCACCACCCGTATCTCACTCTTGATGGCCACGTGCGCATCGGAAGCGTCGTCCACGGAATTGGTGCAGAGATCGAGGATCCGGACGGCTGGGTATGGGCCCTGACCCAGGCTCTGGACGGCACCCGCACCGCGCCCGAGATCGCCGACACGGTCGCCGTGGCCCATCCTGGCCTTGCCGCCGCCGACGTTCTGGGCGCCATGGCCGATCTCGCGGAGGCAGGTTTCCTTGAAGACGCGTCTGCTCCGATGGCCGACGGGTTCTCCGGACGCGGCAGAGAACGCTACGGCCGCGGGGTCGCCCTGCTGCGTTGGATGGACCGCTCGCCCCGTATCGACAGCTGGGAGTTACAGCTCAGGCTGGCACACGCGCGGGTCCTGCTCGTCGGCCTCGGAGGCGCAGGAGGCCTCGCGGCCCAGGGCCTTGTCGCCTCCGGCGTGGGACACCTGCACTGCGTGGACCCGGACGTCGTGGAACTCTCCAACCTCAACAGGCAGGTCATCTACCGGGAACGCGACATCGGCCGCCCCAAGATCGACGCCGCCCTGGAGTCCCTGCGCGCCCTGAACTCCGACGTCGAGGTCACCGGAACTCGTACGGAGATCGGCGCCGTCGAGGACTTGGAGGCGCTCCTGCGACGGGGGTCGGAGGACGGCCGCCACGATTTGCTGGTGCTGAGCGCCGATCGGCCCTCGGGGATCCGCCATTGGGCGAACCGCGCCTGTCTCAGCACGGGCACACCCTGGGTGGAAGGCGGCTACCGGGGGCCCTGCGTCTCGGTCGGTGTGTACGCTCCCGGCCGCGGCGCCTGCTTCGAGTGTCATCGCGACCAGGATGCCGACTCCCGGGATCTGAGGCTCGCGCCGGGCCAGGATCCGGAGTCCGTCTCGCCGAGGATGGACTGGGGTCCCGTCAACGCGGCCACCGCCATCCTCTCGGCGGGCCTGCTGGTGCACGCCGCGCTGAACGCGCTCACCGGCGTGCCGGCGGTCGAACCGGGGTTCCGGTACGGCATGAACCTGATGCTGCCGGGCGAGCCGGAGACCAACCGGTATCCCCGTCGTCCGGCCTGCCCGGCCTGTGGCGGGAGCGCCTCGTGAGCGATGTCGGGGGAGCGGCGACCGTGCTGGGCCCGGTCTCCCGGGTCAGACTGCACGACCTGATCCGGCGGCCTGACGGAGCGGAGTGGATCGTCGGACGGCGCGAGACACGGACGTTCGTGGCCGTTCCCGAAGAGGGCATCAAGGTGATCCAGTTGTTGGAGCGGGGCCTGAGTGTCGGAGAGTGCAGTGAGCGACTGATGACCGAGACCGGTGAGGAAGTCGACGTGGCGGACTTCGTGCACGACCTCATCGCCCTGGGCTTCGTGGCCGAGACCGACGGACGTCCTGTGGATGCGGACACCGTACGTCCGCCGACCCTGCCCCGGTTGCGGGCCGAACACGTGCGCTTCCTGCTGAGCCCGTGGCTGCCGCTGCTGCCAGTCGTCCTGGTCATCGCTGCCCTGGTCACCCTGATCCGGCACCCCGAGCTCACGCCGAGTTACCACGACTTGCTGTGGAGCGACCGGGGAAGCGTCGTGATCCTCTCCGGCGCCGTGGTGGGCTGGTCCATCGTCCTGCTGCATGAGTTGGCGCACCTCGCCGTAGCCAGGGCCACGGGAGTGCCCGGCCGGATCGGGTTCGGGACTCGGCTGCAGTTCCTGGTTGTTCAGACGGACATCAGCGGCATCGAACTCTCGTCTCGCCGCCACCGCTTGACGGCCTATCTGGCCGGCATCGTGGTCAACCTCGTCGGTGCCGCGGGAGCGGTACTGCTCCTTCCAGTGACAGTCCCCGGCTCGGCCGTGCACCGGCTGCTCGCGGCGACCGTGCTCTGGGCCCTGCTGCCGCTCACCTTCCAGCTGATGGTGTTCATGCGCACTGACGTCTACTTCGTCCTTCAGGACCTGACCGGGTGCCGTGACCTGTACGGTGACGGCCGCGCCCACGCCCGTCACCTGGCGAGGCGCCTGCTGCGCCGGGAGGGCCCTGCCGCCGACCCCAGCAGGACGCTGCCGCCGACGGAGCGGCGTGCCGTACGGATCTACAGCACGGTCCTGGTCGTCGGAACCGCCCTCTGCCTTGCCGGTCTGGCGCTCTTCACCGTGCCGGCGGACGTCCGACTCGTAGTCCGGGCGGTGGCCGAACTGCGCGCGCCACACACCGGTCCCGACCTCGCCGACGCGCTCTTGACCCTGGGATCGCTGGCCGCTATCCACGTGCTGTGGCTCACCACACGCTGGCGCAACAGGCGCGCCCGTCGCCCGAGTTGACCGAAAGGTGACCCCGCATGTCCCATCTGCTTCCCGCTACCGGGGGCGCATACCTCGACCAGGACGCCTACATCGCCGACTTCAACCGCCGGTTCTGGCGCACCGACGCGGAGGGCTTCTGGAAACTGGAGCGGATGCAGAGTTACGACGAGGGGGACTTTCCCAGCTGGCTGGCGCTGCGCGACGGCGACTGGAGTGAATCTCTGCGCCTGATCGAAGAGCTGCGCCCCGAGTACGAGGAGTACTACGCCAAGATCGCCGCGGCGGGCTTCGCACTGCACCGGGTTCGTGTAGTCGAGAGGCCGATCATCCCTTATGTCCAGTGGGAATTGAATATCCTCAGCGTCAAGTACGAGTACGGGGAGCGCGTCAGTGTGCTGGACGCCATGGAGGTCGCGGGGGAGGAGACCGAGGATCCGCTGCCGGAACTGTGCGTGCTGGGCACTGAGGCCGTCTACGTCCTCGATTACTATTCTCGCAGCGAACCGAACGGCGCCGTCCTCCACACCGACCCCGCCACCGTGACCCGGGCCCGCACCCTCGTTCAGCGGCTCTATGCCGCCGGTGAGGGACTGGGCGGCTACTTCGCGCGCGAGGTGGCCGGGCTGGCGGCTCCTCGCGGTCTGTGACGGCCGTCGCCGGGGCGGCGGATGGAGCAGGATGGCGGGTATGGACGCCGAGCTGTTCCCGCGGAGTCGGGTGGAAGTCTCTCCCGGTGCCGTGCATGTGCCGGACTGGCTGGGTATGGACCGGCAGCGCGAGCTCCTGGAAGCATGCCGGGACTGGGCCCGGCCCCCTGCCGGCCTGCGGACCGTGCGCACGCCCGGTGGGGGCACGATGACCGCGAGGCAGGTGTGCCTGGGGTGGCACTGGTACCCGTACGCCTACGCCCGTACCGCCGTCGACGGTGACCGGGCGCCGGTGAAGCCGTTCCCGGCCTGGCTGGACGAGCTGGGGCGGCGGGCGGTGGGCGAGGCGTTCGGCGCGGCCGCACCCGGGCCGTCCACATCTTCGTACGACTACGACATCGCACTGATCAATTTCTACGACGGCGACGCGCGCATGGGCATGCACCGGGACGGCGACGAGCGGGCGGACGCGCCGGTGGTGTCGTTGAGCCTCGGGGACAGCTGTGTCTTCCGGTTCGGGAACACCGACAGCCGTGGCAAGCCCTACACGGACGTGGAACTGCGCAGCGGCGATCTGTTCGTGTTCGGTGGGCCCTCCCGGTTCGCGTACCACGGCGTGCCACGGGTGTACCCCGGCACCGCGCCGCCGCAGTTGGGGCTGTCCGGACGTCTGAACATCACGCTACGGGTCAGCGGGCTGTAGCTCGACGTGACCGCGGATCATGGGAGACTCGCCCTCATGAGCGGCGACGCGGACCCCCGGCCGGCGGGGGAAGGGACCACCTCGAGGACGCGGCTGGACCGGGGGCGCGGTGCCCTCGGACCCGCGTTGGAGCTCGTGCACACCGGACGGGCGCCCACGCGTGCCGTGCTCACCGCCGAGCTGGGCGTCACCAGGGCGACGGCCGGCGCGGTCGCCGCCGAGCTGGAGGCGCTCGGGCTGATCAGGGTCGACGCCCGGCCGGGAGCGGCGGCCGGTTCCCAGGGCAGGCCCTCGCACCGGCTCGCGGTCGCCGACGAGGGCCCGGTGGTCCTGGCCGCGCAGGTGCACGCCGACGGGTTCCGTGCCGCGCTGGTCGGCCTGGGCGGCCGGATCGTCGCCACCGCACCGGGCTGCGAGACCGTCGACGCCGACCCCGCCAAGGTCCTCGGCTCGGTCGTCGAGGCGGGCGCCGAACTGCTGCGCACGACGGGACGGCGCTGTGTGGGCGCGGGCCTGGCCGTGCCGTCCGCGGTCGCCGAACCCGACGGCCTCGCCCTCAACCCCCTGCACCTGGCCTGGCCCGCCGGCGCCCCGGTCCGCCGTATCTTCGCGGAGTGCGTGCGCTCGGCCGGGATCACCGGACCCGCCTTCGCGGGCAACGACGTCAACCTCGCCGCACTCGCCGAGCACCGGCACGGCGCCGGCCGCGGCTCCCGTGACCTGCTGTGCGTGGCCACCGGCCACCGGGGCGTGGGCGGCGCGCTGGTCCTGGACGGCCGTCTGCACACCGGCAGTTCGGGCCTCGCCCTCGAAGTCGGCCACCTCACCGTCAACCCCGAGGGCCGCCCCTGCCACTGCGGCAGCCGCGGCTGCCTGGACGTCGAGGCCGACCCGCTCGCCTTCCTCACGGCCGCCGGACGCGACCCGGGCCCCGAGGTCTCGCTCCTCCAGCAGGCCATCGACCTGATCCGCAACCACTACGACGACCCGTCCGTCCGCACGGCCACCGAGGCCCTCATCGACCGCCTCGGCCTCGGCCTCGCCGGCCTGGTGAACATCCTCAACCCCGACCGCATCATCCTCGGCGGCCTGCACCGCACCCTCCTCGACGCCGACCCCGAGCGCCTGCGCGCCGTCGTCGCCGACCGCAGTCTGTGGGGCCAGAGCGGGGGAGTGCCCATCCTGGCCTGCACCCTCGACCACAACAGCCTGGTGGGAGCGGCGGAACTGGCCTGGCAGCCGGTGCTGGACGACCCCCTCGGGGCACTCGCCTAGGGACCTGCTCCAGTCCCCGCCCCTGCGCCGCTGCGTTAGGCTCGCGAACATGCGGATCTCCGTCTCCTCCGACATGGACGAACCCGTGGCCCGCACGCTCGTGGCCGAGCTGCGCGCCCGTGGGCACGAGGTCGTGCCGCACGGCGCCCTGAACCCGGGGGACGACCCCCAGTGGGCCGTCTGCTCGGAGGCCGCGGCGCGCGAGGTCGCCGCCGGAAGGGCCGACCAGGCCGTCGTGTGCTGCTGGACCGGCACGGGGGCCTCCATCGCCGCGAACAAGGTGCCGGGTGTACGAGCGGCCCTGTGCACGGACGCCTACACGGCCGACGGAGCCCGCCGCTGGAACGACGCCAACGCGCTGGCGCTCAGCCTGCGCCTGACCTCCGAGCCCCTGCTGAAGGAGATCCTCGACGCCTGGTTCGCCGCCGAGGTCAGCGAGGACGCGGAGGACCGGGGGAATGTGATCCGCATCGAGCACCTCGACCTCGGCAGGACGGCACACTGACTCACCGGCCGACATGACCTGCCGGCCGCCCGGGCTCACCGGCACAGGCTCCACAGCGCCGCCACCGACGGCCGCCGCAGATCGGCCCGCCGCACACACAACCCGATCGTGAGGGGCTCCGGCGCCGGATCGGCGGGAACCACCGCCAGCCGGTCCCGCACCGCGCTGTGCTCCAGTACCAGCCGGGGCACCACGCCCGTCCCGCAGCCGAGGGCCACCAGGGTCAACAGCCCTTCGTGGCCGTCCGGTTCGCAGACCACCTCCGGCGTCGTGCCCCGGGCCCGGAACCAGCGGTCGGCCGCCTCACGGACCAGGCCCCGGTGGGGGAGGACGAACGGTCCGTCGAGCCCGGGGGCCCGGCGGTCCCGGGCGGTGACCAGGACCAGCTCGGTCACCGCCACGGTACGACTGACCAGCGGCTCCGGCAGCCGCGCCGGGATGCCCGCCACCGCCGCGTCGACCTCCCCCTCGTCCAGCCGGGCCAGCGCGGCGGCCGCGTCACCGGTGCGCAGATCGAGCCGGACCTGGGGATGGGCGCCGCGGAAAGGGGCCAACAGGTCGGGCAGCAGCGCCTGGCAGGCGGTCACCGTCGCGAACAGCGCGAGATGTCCGGTGAGTTGCGCCGGATCGGGGTGCTCGTCCCGATAGGAGCGCCACAACTCCAGTGCCTGGACGGCGTATTCACGGAACCGGTGTCCCTCCGCCGTCAGCGACACCCCGCGCGGACCGCGCTCGAACAACCGGTGCCCGAGATCCGCCTCCAGCCGCTGCACCGTGCGGGTCAGCGTCGCCGGGCTGACATGGCAGTCCAGGCTCGTCCGCCCGAAGTTCAGGGTCTGCGCCAGATGGAGAAAGAGCCGCAGCTCCCGATGGTCGTCCCGCACCGGTTCACCTGCTCCTTTCACTTCACGCAACATTCCGCTGCAGATGTTGCGCTTGCCGCAACGCTCCGTCGGAGCCTACAACTCGACCATGACCTCGACGAAGACCACCAGCACGTACACCTCTGGCACCTCTGGCACCTCTGGCACCTCTGGCACCTCTGGCGTCCCCACCACGTACACCTCCCGCGTCTTCCCCCTGGAGACCATGGACGTGCCCGGCGGCACGGAGGCCATCCTGCGCGGCGGCCGGCACCTCTTCCCGCTGCTGCCGCGGGCCTTCGCCGGCGTCCGCCGCGTCGGCGTGCTCGGCTGGGGCCCGCAGGGCCGCGCCCAGGCCCTCAACCTGCGCGACTCCCTGACCGGCACCGACATCCGGGTGACCGTCGGACTGCGCCCCGGCTCCACTTCGGTGCCCGACGCCCGGGCCCATGGCTTCACCGAGGAGGACGGCACGCTCGGCGACTGGCTCGCCGTCGCCGCCGACAGCGATCTGCTGATCCTGCTGATCGCGGACGCCGCTCTCGCCACCCACCACCGGGAGATCTTCGCGGTCCTCAAGCCCGGCGCGGTCATCGGCCTCTCGCACGGCTTCCTCCTCGGCCATCTGCGGGAAACCGGCGGCGAGTTCCCCTCCGGGCACGGCGTGATCGCCGTCTGTCCCAAGGGCATGGGCGACTCCGTGCGCAGGCTGTACCAGCAGGGCGAGGAGATCAACGGCGCCGGGATCAACAGCAGTCACGCCGTCCACGCCGACCCCGACGGCCGGGCGACGGACCTCGCGCTCGGCTGGTCGGTCGCGCTGGGATCGCCGTACACCTTCCGCACCACCCTCGACAGCGAGTACCTCTCCGACATCGTCGGTGAACGCGCCGTCCTGCTCGGCGCCGTCCACGGCATCGTCGAGAGCCTGTACACCCGCTTCCGCCTCGCCGGGGACGACGAGGTGACGGCCTACGAGCGGTCCTGCGAGACCCTCACCGGCCCGATCGCCCGCACCATCTCGCACACCGGCCTGCGCGCCGTGCGTGCCGGACTCGACGCCGGCAGCCGCGAGATCTTCGACCGCGCCTACACGGCCGCCTACGCGCCCGCGCGCGAGATCATCGCCGAGATCTACGACGAGGTCGCCGACGGCACCGAGCTGCGCAGCGTGATCCTCGCCGAACGACGCCTGGGCAGCCGCCCGATGAGCGAGATCGGGGGCTCGCCGATGTGGCGGGCGGGCGCTCGGGCACACGCCCGCCGAGGCGAACACGACGTGCCCGTCGACCCCTTCACGGCCGGCGTGTTCGTCGCCACCATGACCGCCCAGATCGACGAGTTCGCCGAGCGAGGCCACCCCTGGTCGGAGATCGTCAACGAGTCGGTCATCGAGGCGGTCGACTCGCTGCTTCCCTATATGCACGCCCGCAACGTGGCCCACATGGTCGACAACTGCTCCCGCACGGCCCGTCTGGGCGCGCGCCGCTGGGGCCCGCGCTTCCAGACGGCGTACGAGCAGATCGCCTACCCCGCGGCCGAACGCCCGGCGGACGAAGCCCTGTTGGCGGCCTTCGACACACACCCCGTGCACGAGGCCCTGTCGGCGGCGGCGAAACTGCGGCCGTCCGTGGACATTTCGGTCGGCTAGGCCCGAGCCCGTTGTCAGTGGGGGCGGATAGCCTGCGCGCATGATCGAGACGCAGGACGACGACCGCGCCTTTCCGCCCGCCCTGGCGGACGTGGCCCAGGTGGAGTTCGACTACGACGACGGCGAAGGCGTCGACTTCGAGCCGTACGACGCCTTCGACTCCGCCGAGGAGACCACCGACTGGCTGCGCAACTGGACCGGCAACCACGACCTCGACGGCGACGCCTACCGGGTCTTCGGCCAGGACGGCACCGGCGGTCTGGTCGCCCTCTGGCGCGTGCGCTCCGGGCGGCCGCTCGCCGACCAGCCCGTGGTGTTCCTGGGCTCGGAGGGCGAGCGCGGAGTGGTGGCCGCGAACCTGTCCGACTTCCTCTGGGTGCTGGCGGCCGGCCTGGGCCCGCTGGAGGTGGTGGAGTTCGGCAGCCGCGAGGCCCGCCCCAATCCCACCCTGACCGACCTCGCCGGGCGCCACGCCACCACCCCTCGCCGCCCCGCCGAAGAGATCATCGCGGAGGCGCAGTCCGAGTTCCCGAGCTTCTCGGACGACATCGACGCACTCTGCCGCTGAGCCGGCGAGCGGGGAGAGCAGTCCTCGGGACGCCGGCGTCGAAGGCGGCGGGGGAACCGGAGGCGCGCGCCGGCACCCAGTGACTCCCGTACTCCCCGGGAGGTACTCGCACTACCGCCGGCCGTACGACGACCCGGACCCCCTCCCGGAGGCACTCTCGAGTACCACAGCTCGAGTGGCACAGACAGACCACCTCTGGGAGATGAACCGAGATGACCGCGATGCAGACCCTCGCAGACTGGCACGGCGGCCCCGGCCCGTGGATCCTCTTCTTCCCGCTGATCTGGGCGGCCGTCGTGCTCGGCGTCGTCACCGTGGTGCGCCGCACCGCCTGGCGCGGCCGCCCCCGCGGACCGTGGCGGGCCATGGACGACCCCCGTCCGTCCGGCGACGCGCCCCTCGCCGTGCTCGGGCGCCGCTTCGCCTCCGGTGAGATCGACGAGGACGAGTACTGGCGCCGGCTGTCCGTCCTGGACGAGCAGTTCGGCCGCGCGAAGGGCGGTGCGGTGTGACGACCGCGACCACCCTGCGCACGGCACCGGGGTGAGGGCCCTGGACGGGGTGAGCGTCGACCTCCCGGCCGTCCGCTTCACCGCGATCACGGCGCCCTCGGGCTCGCTGGTGGCTCCCACGGCCGGCGCTCTGGCGGGCCTGCGCCCGGTACGGCGGGCCGCCCGCCCGGACGTCCTGCGCGCCATGGCCACCGGGTGACCCCCAGGGCAGGAAGGCCGACCGCCCCGCGGTCGCACGCCGTCACCGCCCGGTCAACCAGCGACGGCCGACCGGGCGGGAGCGTGTGCGGACCGATGGGCGTCGACGACGTGCTCGGCGTCGATGAACCGGCGCACCGGCTTCTCGGTGGCGTGACGCGGTGTGCGTCCGGGTACAGCGACGGACGGCACGGAGGTCGGCAGGGTGAACCACACGACCTTCCCGGCATCGCCCTCCGCCCGCACGCCCCAGCTCTCGCTCACCGCGGCCACCATGGCGAGCCCGCGCCCGCTGGTGGCGGAGGGTTCGACGTCCCGTACCTCCGGGAGGCGGGGGTCGTGGTCGTGCACGGAGACCGTGAGCCGGTCCAGCAGGACCTCGATCTCCACGGTGCACTGCTTGTCCGGCTGGGCATGCCGGTGGACGTTGGTCAGCAGCTCGGTCACACCGAGTGCGGCCCGGTCTATCAAGGGATCCAGATGCCAGTAGCGCAACTGCGCTGAAAGGATTCTGCGGACCTGGCCGATCCGCGACGGCAGGGCTTGGAGCTCCACCGTGCAGTGCCTGCTTGGGTGACTGATCACGGCTGCGACTCCCCGACTTGAGGTCCGGAAGAACACGGAGTTCGGATCCGGCAGCGGGGCCTGAAGAGAGAATGCTCGGCTGCCGTCGTGCCCGGCGGGCTGGTTCGCAGCGTTGTCGCCGGTAAACCCAGAGTGACGTGAGACCAGCGTGGCGCAGGGGACTCCATCGCGCAACTCGCGGTGAGCCGACGGTAGCCCTGCGTCATCCCGCCGGGTGGTCAGCCCCCGCGCCCGGCCGCCCTGCGCACGGCCTCGATGAACCGCCGTGCCGCCGGCGGCCCCGGCTCGCCCGGCGCCGGGTCGTGCTCGCCCAGCGTCAGCGTGTACCGCTTGCCGTTGAGATCCGCGAGCGCCCGGTCCTCGGCCGCGAACCACGGCTTGGAGGCCCGCACCGCCTGCACCGGCGCACTGTCGATCTCGCTGCCGTAGCTGGTGAGCAGTTGCAGTCTGCCGTCGCTGATACGGACCTGCCCGGCCCGGGTGAGTGAACGCAGCCGTTTCCCGATCCGCACGCCCGTCGCCTTGAACTCCGGCTCCGCCATGCCGCCCGCCCCCTCGTACGCGTTCCGTGCGCCGGCCCGCTCCCTCGTGGGTCCGGGCTCGGCGCAATCCGTGATCCAGTGTGCGCCCCCGTTCGGTGCAGTCTGCCCGCAGCCGACGTCGAGCACCAGTACGCACGGGCCGCTCGCACCGGGCGCCCGGAGCACTCGGACGAATGCGCCCCCACGCCGGCCGCCCCCTGCCCCCAGGCTGTGCTTTGAGGTGCTCAAAGTGGTGTTTATGCAGGTGAGAAGCGTGCGGAAGGTGTCTATGATCGATGCGTCGACAGCGCGACACGCCGTCGGCGCGAAGACTGAGGAGCATCGACGTGAGCACCACGCAGCAGCCACGGACCGGCGAGACCCTCGATGTCGATCGCAGCGACACGGTCTATCGCGGCTGGCTGAAAGACGCCGTCCGCAAGGTCCAGGCCGACGCCAACCGCTCGGCCGACACACATCTGCTCCGCTTCCCGCTGCCCGAGGCGTGGGGCATCGACCTGTACCTCAAGGACGAGTCGACGCACCCGACCGGAAGCCTCAAGCACCGCCTCGCCCGCTCGCTCTTCCTCTACGGGCTCTGCAATGGCTGGATCCGCCCGGGCCGCCCGGTGATCGAGGCGTCCAGCGGCTCGACGGCGGTCTCCGAGGCGTACTTCGCGAAGCTGATCGGCGTGCCGTTCATCGCCGTCATGCCGCGCACGACGAGCGCCGAGAAGTGCCGTCTCATCGAGTTCCACGGCGGGCAGTGCCATTTCGTGGACGACTCGCGGAAGATGTACGAGGAGTCGGCCCGTCTCGCGGCGGAGACCGGCGGCCACTACATGGACCAGTTCACCTACGCCGAACGGGCCACCGACTGGCGCGGCAACAACAACATCGCCGAGTCCATCTTCCGGCAGCTGGAGCTGGAGCGGTTCCCGGAGCCCGCGTGGATCGTCGCCACGGCCGGCACCGGAGGCACCTCGGCGACGATCGCCCGCTACGTCCACTACACCCAGCGGGACACCCGTATCTGTGTGGCCGATCCTGACAACTCCTGTTTCTTCGAGGGCTGGACCACCGGCGATCCGGACGTCACCTGCGACTGCGGCTCCCGTATCGAGGGCATCGGGCGCCCCCGTATGGAACCGAGCTTCGTGCCAGGCGCCGTCGACCGCATGATGAAGGTCCCCGACGCGGCGAGCGTCGCCGCCGTACGGGCCCTGGAGCGGGCCATCGGCCGCAAGGCGGGCGGTTCGACCGGCACCGGGCTGTGGAGCGCGCTGAAGATCGTCGCCGAGATGGTGGCCGAGGGGCGCCGGGGGAGTGTGGTGACGCTGCTGTGCGACCCGGGCGACCGCTATCTCGACAAGTACTACTCGGACGCGTGGCTGGCCGAGCGGGACCTGGACATCGCGCCGTACTCCGCCGTGATCGACACCCTGCTGGAGACGGGTGTCTGGCCGGGCTGAGCAGTGGGGGGACGGCCGGCCGAACGTCATCCGCGAGCCGGCCGGGCTTAGTCACCGCGAGGCGACCCGACCCGACTCGCTTTCGCTCGGCCGCGTCGCGCTCAGCCCTGTCGCGCCCTCCCCGTGGGCGCGCTACCCCTGTTTCTGTCGCGCCAGCCGCCGGTCCAACTCCGTGACCGCCTCCCGGAAGGCCCGCCCGAGCCCCGCCCGGCCCACCTTCACGGCGAGCCGGAACAGCGCGGTGCCGTCCGCGCCGAAGGTCCACTGCACACGGGTGCCGGTCCCGGCCGGGATCAGCCGCCACTCCTCGGCGAGCGCGCGGACGCCCGGCGCGTTGGTGACGTCGACCCGGTAGGCGTAGACCTCCGCCTCCTTCGCCGCGATGATCGTCTCCCGGAAGCGCCCCCCGCCGACCAGCCGGATGTCGCGCCCGGCCCCGTCGTCGATCGGCAGGGCCCGCTTCACGGCCGCGAACCACTCCGCCCAGCCCGCCACGTCGTCGTTGAGGGCGCGGAAGACCGCCTCGGGCGACGCGGAGATCTCCTGGGCGAAGACCAGACGTACGGGAGCGGTGTCGACGAAGTCGAGTCCGACGGGACGCAGACGGTGGGCCATGGACGCGAACCCCCTTGGCGGAGAAGGGTGGTTGACCGGGGCAACGTCACGATAGCTGGCGGCCCGTCAGATGTCAGTACCGCCTCCGCCCGGCAGGATCACTCCTCCGGCTCGCCCGCCACCACCAGGCGCCGCAGATGCTCAGAGATCTCCTCACGGGCCTCGTCCGGCAGCCCGGCATCCGTCACCAGGGTGTCGACCTGCTCCAGCGCCGCGAACGAACTCAGGCCCACCACACCCCACTTGGTGTGGTCGGCGACCACCACGACCCGCCGCGCCGACTGCACCAGGCGCCGGTTGGTCTCGGCCTCGGCGAGGTTGGGCGTGGAGAGGCCGGCCTCGGCCGATATCCCGTGGACCCCGAGGAACAGCACGTCGAAGTGGAGTGCCCCGATCGCCTGGTCGGCCACCGGCCCCACCAGTGAGTCGGACGGTGTGCGCACCCCGCCGGTCAGCACCACCGTGGCCGCGCCCTGGCGGGGACCAGAGGTCCGCTGCGCCGCGTGGAAGACGTCGGCCACCCGCACCGAATTGGTCACGACCGTCAGGTCCGGTACATCGAGGAGGTGGTGCGCCAGCGCGTAGGTCGTCGTACCGCCCGACAGCGCGATCGCCGTGCCCGGCGCGACCAGCTCGGCCGCGGTCCGGGCGATGTCCTCCTTGGCCGTGAGCTCCAGTCCGGACTTGGCCTCGAAACCGGGCTCGTGCGTGCTCGCCTCGACGACCGGCACCGCACCGCCGTGCACCTTCTCCAGCACGCCCTGCCGGGCCAGTGCGTCCAGATCGCGGCGCACGGTCATGTCCGACACGCCGAGCTTGCGCGTCAGCTCGTTCACGCGGACCCCGCCCCGGCGCCGTACCTCGTCCAGGATCAGGGCGCGCCGCTGCTCCGCGAGGAGGTTCTGATTCTCACTCACGTACGCTCCGGTCCTTTCGCCACCTGCAGTCCGACACGCCCTGCGCACCCTCTCCGACAAGGACATTCTTCCCCGGCCCCGGTGCGCGGACGTCCCATCCTCGCACGGGTTCGTGCCGGTGGCGCCACCGACCGTCACGACGCGCTCATGTCACCCGAGCCGCATGCGCTCCCCCGACGTCACACGTATCGGGGAGATTCCGTGAGAAGAGGTGTACGCGACGGGGCGGGACGGAGATCCTTGAGGCCGCACGGGCACAAGCCGAGGCTCGTCACGGGGGAAGTGCGAACAGTGGAACGCGCGCAGGAACGTGCCGCCGCCGACGGTCCCGGCCGGTGGTCCGAGGAGTCCGGGATCGCCCTGGAACTGCTGGTCCACGGGGTGGGCGGCACCACACCGCAGGAGATGCTCGACGATCCGCGCACCGTCCGGATCACCGGCGACGACACCGCGGCCGTCTTCCGGCGCGCCGACGACGTCGACGCCGAGAGCAGACCGCGGGAGTACCGCGACCGCCCGGTGCAGGAGGCGTACGTCTGGTGCAACCTCACCTCCGGCAACGGCGCACGCGCCCTCTGGCTCCTGCTGCTGCCGTTCATGGTCGTCAACCTCGCCCACTGGATGCGCCCCACCGCGCGTGGCCGTGAGCGCACGGTGCGTTTCTACGGACTGCTGGTCCGCCTCACCGGCCTGACCCTGACCGTCCTGCTGGTCGCGGCGGCCTGCGAGGTCGCCCTGGACCTGGCGGCCTGGCAGTGCGCGGGCACCCGCGCGTGCGCGGAGCGTCACTCCTGGCTGGGTTTTCTGTCGCCCGAGGTCTCGGACGACGGGTGGTGGAGCCGCCCCGGCCGCCGCCTCGCCGTCGCGGCCATGGTCCCCACCGCCCTCACCACGCTCCTCTGGTACCTCTCCCGACGTACCTGGAGCGCGTACGAGTCCACCCAGCCGCTCGCCCACCGCCGCGAGCCCGACGAGGACACCGGCCGCACCTCGCTCGGCCGCCCCGGGTTCTGGTACGGCCGCCGCCTGGTCGCCCGCCTGCGCGCCGCCCACACCGCGGCCGGCCTGCTGACGGTGGCCGCCGCCCTCACCTCCGCGGCGGCCCGCTTCGACCGCGCTCCCGGCGGCCCGGCCCTCCTGGACACCCTCGGCCGGCTCCTGCTCGCCGCGATCGCCGCCACCGCCGCCTTCGCGGTCGGGGTGGTCTGCCGCCGCGGCCGCACCGAGAACCGCCTCGACCACGGGCTCGACGAGCATCTCGTACGACGCCTGCCGCTGGCCGCGCTGGTCCTGCTGCTGCTCGCCGCCGGGTACGCCGGCTGGGCACGCCCCGGATGGCAGTCGGACGGCCGGCTGCTCGGCTGGGGCACCACCTTCGGCGGCCTGGCCCTGACCCAGGGCGCCCTCGTCATCGCCCTCGCGGTCGCCGCCCGCGTCCTGTACCGCACCCACCTCGACCCCAGGGCGGCCATGCGCGGCCTTGCCGGACCGGCCGTCGCGATGCTGGCCTGCGCGCTCGGCGGGGTGATGTCCGGCGGTGTCGCACAGCGGGTCTCCGACTGGCTGGACGGCACCGGCACCTCCATCGACGGTCCACCCGTGCTGCTGACCTGGCAGTCCTCCGTGATCCCCGTACTCCTCCTCGTCCTGCTGGTGCTGTGCGCCGTGCTCGGCCGCCGTGCCTGGCGACTGCGCCGCGCCCAACTCCGCGAGGTGGACCTCGACCACCCCGGCGAGCCCGGAGACATCGCCCGCACCCGCGCCATCGCCACCACCCGCGCGCTGGCCACCCTCACCGACCGCGCCCCGCTCCTGGTCGCCGTGACCTCGGTGACGACACTGCTGCTGGGCGCGGGCGCCGTCCTGGGAGCGCACTTCACCGAACAGGCCCCCGGCCCGGCCGCCCGGCACGCCCATGCCCTTGTACACGGCTCCGCGCAGACCGCGCAGGCGCTCGGGTCCTGGCTGATCGGCGTCGGCTTCCTGCTCTTCGTCACCTGGGGCCGGCGCGCCTACAAGGACGCCTCGGCCCGGCGCACCGTCGGCATCCTGTGGGACGTCGGCACCTTCTGGCCGCGCGCCGCCCACCCCTTCGCCCCGCCCTGCTACGCCGAACGCGCCGTCCCGGACCTCACCTGGCGCATGGCCACCTGGACCCGCGCCACCGCGGGCCGCCTGGTCATCTCCGGCCACTCCCAGGGCAGCGTCCTCGCCGCGGCGGCGGCCTGGCAGCTGGAGCCGTCGGTCCGCAAGCGGGTCGCCCTGCTGACCTACGGCTCCCCGCTGGAACGCCTCTACGGCCGCTGGTTCCCGGCCCACTTCGGCCCGGCCGCGCTCAGCTCCCTGCACCACGAGGTCGACTGCTGGCGCAACCTCCACCGGCTGACCGACCCGATCGGCGGCCCCGTCCGGCTGTCCGGCGACTGCGGCCCGGAGGTGGACCGGGGCCCGCTGAAGGACCCCCTCGCCTACGGCCGCACCGCACGGCATCCGCTGCCCGCGCCGATCCTGGGCCACTCCGACTACCAGGCCGACCCTGCCTTCGCCGAGGAGCGCGAACTGCTGCTGGCGCGGCTGCGCCCGGAGGTCCCGGCACCCCGCCCTCAGGGCGAGTCGGGCAGGTCCTCCGCGTAGAGCAGCGTCAGCACGTCCGTGCTCGGCTCGTCGACCTGGGCGACCCGGCCGGCGTGCCGCTCGACCATCGCCTCGAAGGTCTGGCGGGCGGTACGGCCGTTGCCGAACGCCGGGCCCTTGGGGATCGCCTTGAAGTACTTGACCAGGGCCTCGGCGGTACCGTCCGCCAGCCGGTACTCGTGCTCCTCGGCCTGCTGCTCGACGATCCGCAGCAGTTCCCCGGAGTCGTAGTCACTGAAGGTGATGGTCCGGGAGAAGCGGGAGGCGACGCCGGGGTTGACCGAAAGGAACCGCTCCATCTCGGCCGTGTAGCCCGCGACGATCACCACGACCGCGTCCCGGTGGTCCTCCATCAGCTTCACCAGCGTGTCGATGGCCTCCTTGCCGAAGTCCCGGCCCGAGTCCTCCGGCGACAGCGCGTACGCCTCGTCGATGAACAGCACTCCGCCGCGCGCCCTGTCGAAGGCCTCCTGGGTGCGGATCGCGGTCGAGCCGATGTGCTCGCCGACCAGGTCGACACGGGACACCTCGACGAGATGTCCCTTCTCCAGGACACCGAGGGAGGCGAGGATCTCGCCGTAGAGCCGGGCGACCGTCGTCTTGCCGGTGCCGGGGGAGCCGGTGAAGACCAGGTGCCGCTTGACGGAGGCCGCTTTGAGGCCGGCCTGCTGCCGACGCCGGCCCACCTCGATCATGTCGGTCAGCGCGCGGACCTCGCGCTTGACGCTCTCCAGGCCCACCAGCGCGTCGAGTTCACCGAGCACGGCCTTCGAGGTCCGCGTCGGCTGCTCCGGCTCGGCGGCGGGGGCGAGCGGATCCTGCTCGGTGTCGCGCCGGCCGGGGATGGCACCCAGCAGTCCGGGGGTCTGGTGCGCCGTCTGCACGGCGGTCTCCCGCTCCGCCGGCGGACGGACGCCCGAGCCGCTCTCGTCGCTGGTGCAGTCCTCCACCACCGGCCCGGTGCCGGGCGCCGCGTCCGGGCCGACCTCGGCGAACTCGTACCCGCCGCGCGCGCTCCGCTCCGTACGGCACTTCCGCAGCGTCGTACGGCAGCCGTCGATCACATGGAAGCCGTAGCCGCCGCTGCCGGTCACCCGGCAGTTCAGGAAGGTGCCCCGGCCACCCGCGGACACATAGAAGCCGGCCTCGGCGGGGGCGTCGACCGTGCACCGCTCGATGGTCGGGTCGGCGCCCTTGGTGACGATCACCCCGGTCTGGGTGCCGTCCACGGTGCAGTTGTTGAGGGTGCCGCCGCTGCCGTGGTCGCGGAACCAGGCGCCGGTCGCCGCGTCCCGGATACGGCAGTCGTCGAGCTGGGCGGTGGCGCCGTCGCTCACCGACACGGCCGTGTTGCGCACCTGGGAGAGGTCGCTGTCGACGACGTCGGCGCGCGAGCCGCGGTCCAGGACGAACAGCGCGTCCGGCACGTCGTGGACCCGGCAGGACTCCAGCACCGCGGTGGCGCCGTCGCTGACCCACACCGCCGGGTAGTCGCCGGTGCTGTCGAAGATCTCGCACTGGTTGGCGTCCACACGGGTGCCCGGGTCCCACACCGACAGGCCGTTGCGCCCGAACTGACGCACCGTCGTGCGGGTCAGCGTGAGCACCGAACGCGAGCGCAGGTCGACCGCGTTCTCCGGGATGTCGTGGATACGGCAGTCGGCGAGGGTCAGCACGGCGTCCGTGTCGAGCGTGATGCCGTCGGCGGTGGTGCGGTGCACATCGCAGTCGGTGAGGTGGGCGGTGGCGCGGCCGGTGACCTGGACACCGCTGCCGCGGACCTCGTACACCTCGCAACCCACCGCTTCCAGCGCCGAGTTCTCACCCGTCGCCGTCAGGCCCGAGCCCGAGGCGTGGTGGACGCGGCAGCGCTCCAGGCGCGGGTGGGCGCCGCCGCGGACCGCGACGCCGGCCTGGCCGGCCGCGACCACCTCGCACTCCTCGAACACCCCGCCCCCGCCGTCGAGTACGGCGATGCCGATGCCCGCCGGGTTGTCGACGGTGCAGCGGCGCACGGTCGGACGCGCTCCGCCGCGCACCTCGATCCCGGCCGCGGACCGCGTCACGATCCGTACGTCCAGCAGCTCCGGAGTGCCCTCCTCGACCAGCAGCGCGGGCGCCGCCGCGTCCTGGCCCTCCACATGCAGGTCCTGGACCACCGCCGAGGCCCGTACGGTCAGCGGAACCCCGTCCACGGGCGCGATCCGCACCGAGCCGGGGGAGCCCTCCGGGCCCCTGAGGGTCACCGCCCGCTGCACGACGAGGTTCTCCCGATAGGTGCCGGGTGCGACGGTGAGGACGTCACCGTCGGCCGCGGCCTCCAGGGCGGCGGCGAGCGACGCGTACTCACCTGTGCGGCGCCGCCAGCGCGATGTGCCGGTGTGCGTCACCTGGACCGTGCCCTGTGCCATGGCGTTGCTGTGCCCCCACCTCGTAGTACGCGGGTTCGTGCTGCCGAGGAACCTCGGTCGGTCCACCGTAGCGTGCGCGCGGGGGGTGGGTTGACCAGAGCCGGAAGGCCGTCAGCTGCCGGTGCCGGTCCGGCCCCAGTCCGGGCCCGCGCGGTCCCAGGCCTGGTCCCAACGGGCGTACCGGCGACGGACCATGCGCCAGAGGATCGTTCTCCGCACGCCCTCCACGGCGCCCGCGGTGAGCATCGCTGCGCCGAGTCCGGCCAGCACCGCGTGCGTCGTCGCCGTCGCGGAGTCCAGCGGACGGGCCACCAGGCGGCCGTGGGAGTCGGTCCATATCGTGAAGTGGTCGCCCTGGTGCGGGGATTTGAGGGCCGCCAGGGCCGTGGCATGGTGCGCGGTGCCGTCCGGGGCGGTCCAGTCGGCGATCACCCGGCTGCGCAGATCCCGCGCGGCGGACGTCTCGGGGTCGGTCTCCAGTGGGGAGCGGTCCAGCTTGCGCACCACGGTGGCCGTCACCAGATGGCGGGCCGCGCGCTGCTCCCGGACCGACTGCTGCAGGGCGCCCTGGGCGACGCGGCCGACGAGGGCGCCGACTACGGGAGCGGCGACGAGGATGAGCAGCAGGGCGGCCAGCGCCACCCAGGCCTCGGCCAGATCGCTTGCGCGGCGCAGCGGATTGTGCCGCCAGCGCCAGAGTCCGCCGATTGCTCGCACCGTCCCGCACCCCCTTCCCGCTCCGTGATAACCCCTGGCGGAGTCGTCCACGCGCGGGCCCGGCCGAAGAGAGAGCGAAATCACCTGCGACGGGCCTCTCATGAACTTCTCACGGACCCAACGCTCGGGCCCCGGGCGCTGGTTCCCGCCCCGGGGCTCTTGACCGGATCTTTCTCCGGGACCGGTCGCAGGACACTCGGCCGGAGTCGCATCGCGGGGCCGTCGACCGCAGTCACTCCGGATCCGTCGGCCGCGGTCACTCCAGGATCGTCACCGGGTCGCCGACCCGGATGGTGCCCCGGCCGAGCGGCACCAGGTTCTGGCCGAAGACCAGCCTGCCGTCGATGTGCCGATGACGCCCGAGGGTGTCCAGGGGCTCCTTGCCCCGCGCGCCGGAGAGCTGGTCGGTGGTCGTCACGACGCAGCGCCCGCACATCTTGGCGACCCGGAAGGCGACCTCGCCGACGGTGATCCGGGACCAGCCGTCCTCCGCCCAGGGGGCGGTGCCGGCCACGACCACGTTCGGCCGGAAACGGTTCATCGGCAGGGGCCCCTCGGCCGGATGGGCGCCTTGGGCGATCAGGGAGTTGAGGGCGTCGAGCGAGGCGACCGAGGTGACCAGCAGCGGAAAGCCGTCCGCGAAGGTCACCGTCTCGCCCGGCCGGGCGAACTCGGGATCGACGGGCCGACGCGTGGCCGGATCGTCCATGTACACGAGCCGTGTGCCGGCGCCGAGGTAGTCGCTGCACCATGCGTGGGCGGCGGGGTCCGCCGCGAGCACGCCCTCCACCTTGTCGCGGAAGATCTCCACCACGACCGTGTCCCCCGGGGGCGGAACCGGGACGCTCAGGGAGTCCGTTCCCGGCGCGGACAGACGAACACCGCCGCCGGGCAGAAGCTCGGCGACGGCCGGCGCGAGGCGTGGTTGCTGACGCTGTGTGACGACCTTTCCCCCGTCGTCGATCAGCACCCAGCGCCGGTCCCCGGCCAGCCCCCAGGGCTCCACGACGGCCTCCCGAAGCGCGACGCTCCGGAACGCCTTGACCGGATGGACGTGAATCGACTGCAGCAGTGCTCTCCCCATGGAGCCATCGTGCCAGGTGGCGTCGGCAACCGGAGAGGAGGGATCAGTAGCCGCGGTACTGCTGCTGGTTGTACGGATCCTGGTAGGGAGCCGGAGCGGGGCGGGGAGTCGCCGGACGCATCGCCTCGTAGCCGCCCGCCATCGGACGCTGCGGCTGCTGGGGTTGCTGCGGACCCGGGTAGCCCCGCGGCGCGGTGGCCTGCTGCGGGATGTACGCCGCGGGCGCCTGCTGCAGCGGCGAGGGCTGCTGCGCCTGCGGATAGCCGTAGGAGGACTGGGAGGGGCCCGCCGGAAGGGCGGGCAGGGCCGACGGCAGCGCCGGCAGATTGCTCACCGGCATGTCGTAGGCGGCGGGGACCCGGATCGGAGCGATCTGGGGGGTGCCCCGCTCGGCGACGAGCCTGTCGTAGATCGGGGTGTCCGGGAAGGCGGAGTAGTAGCCACCGCCATAAGTGGAGCGGGGGGAGGTCATGGCACATAAGTTAAGCCCACGATGTGCTGGTTGGGGAGACCGATAAGAGGGTTGTTTTCCGTGTCGGCAGTGGCGTGGGATCCCCAATGCGAGCGAACTCGGCAAAATAGGGCGGCGAGCAAGGTTGTGATCCTGTAAAGCCCGAGTTCCGGGAGGGTTACCGGCGGGTTGGTGGACCGCTCGGGTGTGCCTCGCATGGGAGTTCGCACTCCTGAGGAATAGGTTGTGGGAGTGCAGAACCCTAAGGGCGGTTGCCGGGGCACTGGCAGGCCCGCTGACACGTGAGGGGGGCGGACATGTCAATGCCGAAAGGATCGAATACTCCGGTGCCGACGACGGCGCTGCGGGTGGAATTGGGCTGGCGTTCCGGGCCCGGTGTGCCCGACGCGGACGCCTCGGCGCTCCTGCTGGTGGGCGGCAAGGTCCGCTCGGACGGCGACTTCGTCTTCTACAACCAGCCGGCCCACTCCTCCGGCGCGGTCCGCCACGAGGGCAAACGGGTCGACGGCGGCCGGATCACCGACACCCTGCTGGTCGACCTCGCGCGCGTGGAGCCCGCGATCGAGACGGTCGTGCTCGCCGCCTCCGCCGACGGCGGCACGTTCGGACAGGTCCCGGATCTCTATGTCGAGGTCCGCGACGCCGTGCGCAACACCGTGGCCGCGCGGTTCGACAGCACCGGCGCGAGTGTGGAAACCGCTTTCGTGCTCGGTGAGTTCTACCGACGGCAGGGCGCCTGGAAATTCCGTGCCGTGGGCCAGGGCTACGGCAGCGGACTCGAGGGCCTCGCCACGGACTTCGGCATCACGGTGGACGAACCCCGGCGTGCCGCGCCGACGCCCCCGCCCGTGGCGCCCCCGGTGACCGTGCCCCCGCCCGTCGCGCCGCCCGTGACGATGCCCCCACCGGCCGGACCTCCCGCTCCCTTCCAGCCCCCGCCGCCTGCCACCGCCCCCGTCCGTCTGTCCAAGATCACGCTCACCAAGGCGGCCCCGGCGGTCTCCCTCACCAAACAGGGCGGCACCTCGGGCGCGATGCGGGTGAACCTCAACTGGCAGATCCGCAAGCAGTTCTCGGGATGGGGCAGCAAGGGAGGCCGTGCCGTCGCCCGGCACGCCGACCTCGACCTGGACCTGTGCGCCCTGTACGAACTGGGCGACGGCAGCAAGGGAGTCGTACAGGCACTCGGCAACGCGTTCGGCTCGCTGCAGCGCCCGCCGTACATCCACCTCGACGGCGACGACCGGACCGGCGCCGTGTCGAGCGGCGAGAACCTCACCATCAACCTCGACCACAAGCAGGCCTTCCGGCGGATCCTCGTCTTCGTGACCATCTACGAAGGCGCCCGTTCCTTCGCCGACCTGCATGCCACGGTCACCCTCCAGCCGCAGTACGGCGCAGCGATCGACTTCTCCCTCGACGAGTGCACGGTCCCCTCCACCGTCTGCGCCCTCGCCCTGATCACCAACACCGGCGACGACCTGGTGGTCCAGCGCGAGGCCCGCTACCTGGTGCCCGAGCGCGGGGTCAGCCCGCAGCGGACCGTGGACCACGCGTACGCATGGGGCATGAACTGGACGCCCGGCAAGAAGTGAGGGCTGCCGCGGAAGGCCTTCCGCGCGGGCGGCCGCCCGTCCCCTAGGAAGGCTGTTCGTCCGTGACCGTGTCCGGGCGGGCGTAGGTGCGGCCCTTCCAGGCCGCGCCGCGCCCGCGGCAGTGCTGGACCGCCGAGTCGACCGTCATGAGGAGATAGAGGAACGCGGTGAACGGCAGCAGGGGCGCGAGCCAGAGGGGCTGGAGGTAGTAGCGGAGCATCGGGACGTACGTGCCCGTCATCACCAGCCATGCCAGTGCGCCGAGGACGGCGGTCGCGGCGTCCCCGGTCGACGCGCCGGCGACGAGGGCCGCGGGCGGCACCAGGTACACCAGCGCCAGGCCGACGACCGTGCCGAGCAGCAGCAGGGGGTTGTGGCGCAACTGCGCGTACGCGCTGCGCGACACCATCCGCCACAGGTCGTGCAGCCGCGGATACGGCCGCACGCTGTCCACCTTCTCGGCCAGCCCCAGCCAGATGTGCCCGCCGCCGCCCTTCACCGTCCTCGCGAGCGCCACGTCGTCGATGACGGACTGCCGGATGGCCTCTGGGATCCGGGCCCGTTCGGCCGTCTCGGCGCGCAACAGGACACAGCCGCCCGCCGCGGCAGCCGTCCGTGCCCCCTCGCGGCCGATCCGGCGGAAGGGATAGAGCTGCGCGAAGAAGTAGACGAAGGCCGGCACGACGAGCTTCTCCCACCGGCTCTCCACCCGTAGCCGGGCCATCTGCGAGACGACGTCGAAGCCGCCCGTGCGCGCCGCCGCCACCAACTCCCGCAGGCTGTCCGGTTCGTGCGCGATGTCGGCGTCCGTCAGCAGCAGGAACTCGGGTCCACGCGCGCGTGCCAGGGCGATGCCGTGCCGTACGGCCCACAGCTTGCCGGTCCAGCCGGGCGGCGGCTCGCCGGGGGAGCCGACGGTGAGGGGGAGTCCGCCACGGGCGTGGGCCAGCGCGCGGGCGAGCTCACCGGTGCCGTCCGAACTGCCGTCGTCCACCAGGAAGATCTCCGCCTGCCCGGGGTAGTCCTGGGCGAGCAGGGAGGGCAGGCTCGCGGGGAGTACGGCGGCCTCGTCGCGCGCCGGGACGACGATGCCCACCGCGGGCCAGTCCTCGGGGTCCCGGCGGCGCGGGAGCCTGACGTCCGTGCGCCAGAAGAAGCCCTGGCAGAGCAGCAGCCACAGCCAGGCGGCGAGGGATACGGCGGCGGTCCACGCGATGGCGCTCACCCGCGCAGTGTGCCCCACGCGACCGGCCCGGAAGGGCTCATCGTCTATCGTGGCCGGGTGAAGATCGCGCTCATGGACTCCGGAATCGGTCTGCTTCCCGCCGCCGCCGTGGCGCGCCGTCTGCGGCCCGACGCGGATCTCGTGCTGTCCTGGGACCCCGACGGAATGCCCTGGGGTCCGCGCACACCGCAGGACATCACCGAGCGCGCCCTGGACGTCGCCGGGGCCGCCGCCGCGCACCACCCCGACGTCCTGATCGTCGCCTGCAACACCGCGTCCGTGCACTCCCTGCCCGCGCTGCGTGCCCGTTTCGAGCCCGAGCTGCCGATCATCGGCACCGTGCCCGCGATCAAGCCGGCGGCCGCGGGCGGCGGCCCCGTCGCCATCTGGGCGACCCCCGCCACCACGGGCAGCCCCTATCAGCGCGGTCTCATCGCCGAGTTCGCCGCAGGCGTGGACGTCACCGAAGTGCCCTGTCCCGGCCTCGCCGACGCCGTCCATCACGCCGACGAGGCGGCGATCGAGGCAGCCGTCGCCGCGGCCGCCGCGCTCACCCCCGGCGACATCACGACCCTCGTCCTCGGCTGCACCAACTACGAACTGGTCGCCGAGCGCATCCGGTCCGCCGTGCAGCGGCCCGGCCGGCCGCCGCTCATCCTGCACGGCACCGCGGGCGCCGTGGTCGCGCAGGGACTGCGCAGGATCGGCGCGCAGCCCACCCCCGACGCCCCCGCCGACGGCGGCCTCACGGTGCTGCTCAGCGGGCGCACCGGCGAGCTGCCCGAGACCGCGCTGACGTATGAGGAGGGACGTTTCCTCAAGGCGGTCACCCCCGCCCGGTGACCGACGGTGGCGCGCCGGACGCACCTGGTCGGCCCAGTGACTCTCCGCGACCGGGTACCCCCGCTGCGAAACCTGAGTAGTCTCATGGGTATGAGGGACCACCCCCACGACGAGCGCGCCCAGCACCCCGACATCTGGACCGGACGCGCCACCAACCGGGCCCAGTGGCTGCTGGCACTCGGCGGCGCGGCCTTCCTGGCGCTCGGCATCGAGCTGGCCGTCGACTCGGCCTGGACCTCGGGCGTCGCCCCGCTGGTCATGTCCGTCGTGGGCTGCATCGCCGCCGGGCTGCTGGTCATCTTCGGCACCCTCGCCTTCGTGCACGTCGACCTGAAGCTCGACAAGGAGTCCCTCGAGGTGCGGTGCGGCCACATCGGTGTGCCGCGTCGCCGTATCCCCCTCGACCATGTGGCCGGCGCCGAGTTCGCCCCCCACGTCACCCCGCGCCAGTGGGGCGGCTGGGGTTACCGCTGGCGGCCCGAGAAGGGCACCGCGGTCGTCGTACGCCGTGGAGAGGGTGTCGTCCTGCGGCTCTGGGACGGCCACACGTTCACGATCACGGTGGACAACGCGGAAGCCGCCGTACGGGTCATCAGGGACCGGCTGCGGCCGAGCTCGCACTGATCCGCGGCGTCACGGGGTCAGCCGGTCGCCGCGCGGCCGTACCCGCGTCTCCGGCTCGGGCGACTCCTCGGCGAGCGGCCGGGCGGTGGCGAGACCGGCCAGCAGCCCCGCGCCGACCGAGACCGCGGTGAAGCTCAGCGCGTTGCCGACCGAGGCGATGACCGCGAGTCCCGTGAGGGCCGCTCCGGCGGTCAGCACCACCGGGGTGGGGCGCGGGGAGCGCCACAGTGTGTACAGCACCCAGCAGAAGGTCGCTCCCAGCAGCGCCACACCCACCACGCCCTCCTCGGCCGCCTGCTGCAGCAGCGCCGAGTGCGGCTTGCCGTCGGAGAGCAGCGTGTGGGCGGTCGTCGTGCTCAGCTCCCCGAACCGTCCCGGGCCCACGCCCAGGGCGGGATGGTGGTGCGCCATGCCCAGGGCGTCCTGCCACAGCTGGACGCGGTGCTGGGTGAGCTGGCCCTCCAGCGACTCGGTGAGCCCGTCGGGCAGCGCGTTCCCGGCGATCGCCCAGGTCAGGCCGGTCGCCACGGCCGCGGTCAGGGCCAGCCCGGTCAGCCCCAGCGCCCGGCTGCGCATCCGGCCCGCGGCCGACGAACACAGCAGTACGGCGGCGCAGGTGAGGAACGCGCTGGTCGATCCGAGCACCGTCGACGCCACCGTGATCCCGACCGCCAGGGTGCTCAGCGCGATCCGCAGGACCGGTGATCCCGCCGTCCACGCGGCGCAGCACGCGGCGCCGACGCAGAGCGTGAGCAGGCCCGCCGTGGCTCCGGCGGGCCCGAGGGGCGCGTCGATCTGCGGACCCGGAGCCAGTCGTGGCACGGCCACCGCCAGGCCCAGCCCGGCCAGGGCCCCGGCGCAGGGCGCGGCGACCGGCAGCAGCGCCCCGCAGATCCGGCCGGCGGAATAGCCGGCGGCCACGGCCAGCACCGCGAGCAGCACGCCCTCCGGACGCCCCTCCTGGAGGGTCGCCGTGATCAGCGACCAGGTGGCGCAGGCGCCCAGGACCACGACGCCCGCCGCGTCCGAAACGTTTCGTCTCTCGCTGTCCTCCCCAGGACCCGCGTCGGACGTCATCCCCGTGGAACCCACCCCGCCCCCCGAACCCGACCGATCCCCCCGACCTCGCACGATCCGCCCGTCGAGGCCGTGACCGGCTCGGACGACTGTGGCTGGGCACACCGTAACCGCTGATGGAGATTTTGTGGATGAGTTGCGCCGAGTTGTGCAGGAACGATGCGGCGGCCGGGGCTCACGGCACCCCTGTGCTGCCATCCGGACCGCGCTGTCCGCGCCAAGGTCACCCGCCGTACACTCCCACAGTGACCGTCACCGCAACCCCCGTGGACGAGTCGGCCCCGCGACAGCCGCAGACCGCGCCCGCAGCGCGGGCGGCGCGCCTGGTACGCCTCGTTCCGGCCCTCGCCGCCGCGCTCTGCGGAGTGCTCCTCTACGTCAGTTTCCCGCCGCGCACCGTGTGGTGGCTGGCCCTGCCCGCCTTCGCCGGTTTCGGCTGGCTGCTGCGCGGCCGCAGCTGGAAGGCGGGCCTCGGCCTCGGCTACCTCTTCGGCCTCGGTTTCCTGCTGCCGCTGCTGGTGTGGACCGGAGTGGAGGTCGGCCCGGTGCCGTGGATCGCCCTGGTGGCGATCGAGGCGATCTTCGTCGCGCTGGTGGGCGCCGGTGTCGCCGTGGTGTCCAGGCTGCCCGCCTGGCCGGTGTGGGCGGCAGCGATATGGATCGCGGGCGAGGCGGCACGCGCGCGTGTGCCGTTCAACGGCTTCCCCTGGGGCAAGATCGCCTTCGGCCAGGCCGACGGGGTGTTCCTGCCGCTCGCCGCGGTGGGCGGGACACCGGTACTGGGCTTCGCCGTCGTCCTGTGCGGTTTCGGTCTGTGCGAGGTCGTACGGCTGGTCGTCGAGGGGCGGCGCACCCGGGTCGTGCGGCGCTCGGCCGCCGCGGTGGCGCTGCTGAGCGTGGCCGTGCCGGTGGTCGGCGCGGTGGCCGCGCAGCCGCTGGTCAGTGACAAGGCCGAGGACGGCTACGCCACCGTCGCGGCCATCCAGGGCAATGTGCCCCGCTCCGGGCTGGAGTTCAACGAGCAGCGGCGGGCCGTCCTCGACTACCACGCGCGCGAGACGAAGAAGCTGGCCGCCGACGTCAAGGCGGGCAAGACCCCCAGGCCCGACTTCGTGCTGTGGCCGGAGAACTCCTCCGACGTCGACCCCTTCGCCAATGCCGACGCCTACGCCGTCATCGACAGCGCGGCCAAGGCGATCGGCGTGCCCATCTCGGTCGGCGGTGTCGTCGAGCGGGACGGCAAGCTGTGGAACGAGCAGATCCTCTGGGATCCCGAGAAGGGGCCCACGGACACCTACGACAAGCGGCAGATCCAGCCCTTCGGCGAGTACCTGCCGCTGCGCTCGCTCATCGGCGCGATCAACAGCAACTGGACCTCGATGGTCCGCCAGGACTTCAGCCGGGGCACCAAGCCCGGCGTGTTCACCATGGACCACGCCAAGGTCGGCCTGGTCACCTGCTACGAGGCCGCCTTCGACTGGGCCGTGCGCTCCGAGGTCACCGACGGCGCCCAGATCATCTCCGTGCCCAGCAACAACGCCACCTTCGACCGCAGCGAGATGACCTACCAGCAGCTGGCCATGTCCCGTATCCGCGCCGTCGAGCACAGCCGGACCGTCACCGTGCCGGTCACCAGCGGCGTCAGCGCGATCATCATGCCGGACGGACGGATCACCCAGAAGACCGGCATGTTCGTGCCGGCCTACCTGGTCCAGAAGGTGCCGCTGCGGTCGTCCGAGACGCCCGCCACCAAGCTGGGCATCCTGCCGGAGATGGCGCTGGTGCTGGTGGCGGCGGCCGGTCTGGGCTGGGCGATCGGTGCGGGAGTGCGCGGGCGGCGCACCGAGGGGGCGGACACCGCCAGCTAGGGTCGGGATCATGGCTACCCCTGACTTCATCCGTGATCTGCGGTCCTCCATCGGCCATCAGTTGCTGTGGCTCCCGGGCATCAGCGCCGTCGTCCTCGACGACGGGGGCAGAGTGCTGCTCAACCGCCGCTCCGACAACGGGAAGTGGTCGCTCATCGGCGGTATCCCGGAGCCGGGCGAGCAGCCCGCCGCGTGCGCCGTGCGCGAGGTCCAGGAGGAGACGGGAGTGCACTGTGTCGTCGAGCGCGTGCTCGTCGTCCAGGCGTTGAGGGCCGTCACGTACGAGAACGGGGACACCTGTCAGTACATGGACATCTCGCTGCTCTGCCGGGCCGTCGGTGGCGAAGCCCGGGTGAACGACGACGAGTCGCTCGAGGTCGGCTGGTTCGAGGTGGACGCCCTACCGGAACTGAACGAGTTCGCGCTGCTCCGGATCAAGCAGGCCCTGTCGGAGGGCCCCACATGGTTTGACCCTATGACTATCGGCTGAAGTGTGGGGCGCCACCATATGTGGCGCGGTTGAGGGCGCTGCCTATGGTCGACATATGACCCCGCCCAGCGCCCTGCCCTCCCCCCACGACTCCGCTCTCGACCTCGGCGGGCGCACCGCCCTCGTCACCGGTGCCGCCGGCGGCATCGGCCGCGCGTGCGCGCTGCGGCTGGCGGCCGCCGGGGCAAAGGTGCGAGCGGTGGACCGGGATGCCGCGGGCCTGGAGACCCTGGCCGAACAGGCCCGGGGCCTGGCGGGTGGCGTCGAGTCGCTCGTGCTGGACCTCACCGATCTCGACGCCGCCGAACAGGCGGCGGCCGGTACCGACGTCCTCGTCAACAACGCCGGCCTCCAACTGGTGCGCCCCATCGAGGAGTTCCCGCCCGACGTCTTCCACACCGTGCTCACGGTCATGCTGGAGGCACCCTTCCGGCTCATCCGCGGAGCCCTGCCGCACATGTACGGCCGCCGGTGGGGCCGGATCGTCAACATCTCCTCCGTGCACGGGCTGCGCGCCTCTCCCTACAAGTCGGCCTATGTGGCCGCCAAACACGGTCTGGAGGGGCTGTCCAAGACGGCCGCCCTCGAAGGCGCCGCCCACAACGTCACCTCGAACTGTGTGAACCCCGGCTATGTGCGCACCCCCCTGGTCGAGCGCCAGCTGGCCGATCAGGCGCGGGCGCACGGCATTCCCGAGGAGCGCGTCCTCACGGAGGTGCTGCTGCAGGACAGCGCGGTCAAACGGCTCGTCGAGCCGGAAGAGGTCGCCGAGGCCGTGGCCTATCTGTGCGGCCCCCACGCCTCCTTCGTGACCGGCACCTCGCTCACCCTGGACGGCGGCTGGACCGCCCACTGAGCGAACGTCTGTTCGGGTCGAGGGAAGTTGTCCACAGGACAGACGGGCCGGCCGGACGATGGGGAATCCTGTGAACATGTCTCGCGATCACCTGCAGTCCGCCGAGCGCCCCGACACCGTGGCGCCGTCCGCCACGCCCACCGGCGCGGAGACGCCGTTCCTGGAACTGCTGGCCAGAGGCGCGTCGGTGGACGCCTACGAGCAGCCGGTGCTGCTGGCCCGCGCCGAGGGGCGCTCCGCCGAGGCGATCGCCGCGCTGGAGCGGGCCAAGGCGGTCGCGCTGCGGGTGCGCGCGGAGCTGGAGGGGCGGCGCCGGCGGGAGGCCGAGCTGTCCGCGCTCTTCGAGACGGCTCATGACCTGGCCGGACTGCGGGACCTGGACGCCGTACTGCGGGCGATCGTCCAGCGCGCCCGCTCGCTGCTGGGCACGGACGTCGCCTACCTCAGCCTGAACGACCCCGAGCGCGGCGACACCTACATGCGCGTGACCGAGGGCTCGGTCGCCGCCCGCTTCCAGCAGCTGCGACTCGGGATGGGGGAGGGGCTCGGCGGCCTGGTGGCGCAGACGGCCCGCCCCTATGTCACCGACGACTACTTCAAGGACGACCGCTTCCAGCACACGCACACCATCGACACCGG
This sequence comes from Streptomyces sp. NPDC005648, assembly GCF_040605395.1. Lineage (NCBI taxonomy): Bacteria > Bacillati > Actinomycetota > Actinomycetes > Kitasatosporales > Streptomycetaceae > Streptomyces > Streptomyces sp. NPDC005648. Next base: position 55,636 of record NZ_JBEXCS010000021.1, read on the forward strand.
AGTGCGGGACGAGGGACTGGTCGCCATCCTCGGAGTGCCTCTGACGCTGGGGCACCACGTGATCGGTGTCCTCTTCGCCGCCGACCGCCGCGCGCGGGTCTTCGAGCGGGAGCAGATCGCGCTGCTGGGCTCGTTCGCCGCGCTCGCCGCGGCCGCCATCGACACCGCGAACCTGCTGACCGAGACCCGCTCGGCCCTCGCCGGCCTGGAGCGGGCCAACGAGATCATCCGGGACCGCAGCGGTGTCATCGAGCGCGCCTCGGACATCCACGACCGGCTCGCGGAACTGGTGCTGCGCGGCGGCGGAGTGCACGACGTGGCCGCCGCCGTCTCCCAGGTCCTCGACGGCACGGTCGAGTTCACCGAGGCCGCGGTCACCCCGACCGCGGCCCTGGAGGCCTCCCGTGCCGACGGACACGCCGTGCGGCACGAGGACGGCTGGATCGCCGCCGTGGCCGCCGGCGGGGAACTGTTCGGCGCGCTCGTCCTGCGCGGCCACCCCGGTCTGGACCCCGTCGACCAGCGCACGCTGGAGCGCGCGGCGATGGTCACCTCGCTGCTGCTCCTCGCCAGACGCTCCGCCGCCGAGGCCGAACAGCGTGTCCGCGGCGAACTGCTGGACGACCTCCTCGACGCCCGCGACCGGGATCCGCGCCTGCTGCGCGAACGGGCGTCCCGGCTGGACGCCGACCTCGACGCCCTGCATGTCGTGCTCGCCGCCCGCCTCGACGGCCCCGCCGCCGACGCCGACCAGGAGGCGGCCTCCCGCAGACGCCTCTGGTCCGCCGCCTCCCACCTCGCCGCGACCCGGCACGGCCTGGCCGCCGCGCGTGACGGCGGCACCGTCCTGCTGCTGCCCCTCGCCCCCGGCACCGGCGCGGCCGACGTGGCCCGCCGCACCGCCCGCCACCTGAGCACCGCCGTCCATGAGCCCGTCACCGTCGGTGCCTCCGCCCCCGTCGAGGACCTGGCCGCCCGTCCCGACGCCGTGGCCGCCGCCTATGCCGAGGGCCGACGCTGCCTGGACGCCCTGCGCCTGCTCGGCCGCGCCGGCGACGGCGCCGCCGCCGAGGACTTCGGTTTCCTCGGTCTGCTGCTCGCCGGCGAGCGGGACATCGCGGGCTTCGTCGACCGCACGATCGGCCAGGTCGTCGCCTACGACGAACGCCGCGGCACCGACCTGGTGCGCACCCTGGACGCCTACTTCACCTGCGGCATGAGCCCGGCCCGCACCAAGGACGAACTGCACGTCCACGTCAACACGGTCGCCCAGCGACTGGAACGGGTCGGCAGGCTCCTCGGGGACGACTGGCAGGACCCCGCCCGCGCCCTGGAGATCCAACTCGCCCTCCGTCTGCACAAGTTGTCGGTACAGCCCTGACCCCCGCACGCGAGGGCGTGCGAGGGCCGGTGGGGCTCGCTCAGACGGTTCAGGCGTCCGCGGCTTCCGCCCCGGCGGGCTCCACTCCCGCGGGCGATTCGACGTCGGCCAGGTCCCGGCGGCGCGTCTCCTTGGCCGCGGCCACCGCCACGACCGTCAGCACGGCCGCCGCGATGACGTACAGCGCGATCGGCGTGGAGCTGTCGTAGTCGGCCAGCAGCGCGGTCGCGATCAGCGGGGCCGGCGCACCGGCGGCCACCGAGGCGAACTGGGCGCCGATGGAGGCGCCGGAGTAGCGCATCCGGGTCGCGAACATCTCGGCGAAGAAGGCGGCCTGCGGCGCGTACATCGCGCCGTGCAGCACGAGCCCCACGGTGACGGCGAGGATCAGACTGCCGAAGCCGCCGGTGTCGACCAGGGAGAAGAACGGGAACATCCACAGACCGATGCCGACCGCGCCGAACAGGTACACCGGACGCCGTCCGACCCGGTCGGACAGCGCGCCCCACGCCGGGATCACCGCGAAGTGCACGGCCGACGCGATCAGTACGGCGTTGAGGGCGGTCTGCTTGGAGACACCCGCGGACGTGGTGGCGTAGACGAGGATGAACGCGGTGATGACGTAGTAGCTGATGTTCTCCGCCATGCGGGCGCCCATCGCGATCAGCACATCGCGCCAGTGGTGGCGCAGCACCGACACGAGCGGCAGCTTCTCGGCCCCTGCGTCCCCTGCGTCCCCGGCGGTCCTGCGGGCCTCGGCCCGCGCCAACGCCCGCTGGAAGACCGGGGATTCATCGACAGAGAGGCGAATCCACAAACCGACCGTCACCAGTACGCCGGAGAGCAGGAAGGGAATCCGCCAGCCCCACGAGCCGAAGGCGTCGTCCGACAGTACGGCCGTCAGCAGCGACAGCACTCCCGTGGCCAGGAGCTGTCCCGCCGGGGCCCCGGTCTGCGGCCAGGAGGCCCAGAAGCCCCGCCGCCGCGCGTCCCCGTGCTCGGACACCAGCAGGACGGCGCCGCCCCACTCGCCGCCGAGCGCGAAGCCCTGGACGAGCCGCAGGCTGGTCAGCAGCACCGGTGCCGCCGTGCCGACCGTGGCGTGGGTGGGCAGCAGGCCGATCGCGAAGGTCGCCCCGCCCATCAGCAGCAGGCTCAGCACCAGCAGCTTCTTGCGGCCGACCCGGTCGCCGTAGTGCCCGAAGACCAGGGCGCCCAGCGGGCGGGCGGCGAATCCGACGGCGTAGGTCAGGAACGACAGGAGTGTGCCGACCAGGGGGTCCGAGTCGGGGAAGAACAGTTTGTTGAAGACGAGTGCGGCGGCCGAGCCGTAGAGGAAGAAGTCGTACCACTCGATGGTGGTGCCGATGAGGCTCGCGGCGACGACGCGTTTGAGGCGGGCGGGTGTCGGAGGAGCGGATGCTGCTGCGGAGGCCATGTGCGCCACTTCCTCGTGTGCGGTGGGGACGGGTGGGTATCGGCACACCGTAGGAACGGGCCCGACGGGCGCACATATGGCGGGGCTACATAGTTGGCGGGCATGGTGTGCGTTCGTCGCCCACCTCTTTCCGTGCGGGTGTCCGCTGCTGGTGACAAACACGGCACCAGGAGCTGAGCCTTTGTGAGCACCGGCCGATCACACGGCCCACCCGGCCCTACCGTCCGGCTATGAACACGAGTCGCAGCAAGGGACGAACCCCGAGAACCCTGCGCACCGCCGCGCTGGCGGTGCTGCTGACCACCGGGACGCTCACCGTGGCGGCCCCGGACGCCCATGGAGACGACGCCCGGACCGAGACACCGGTGAGTGCGGTCGCCGGGATCACCGAGTCGGTGGTGCGGGTGAAGGCGCCGCTGCCGGTGTCCTTCGGCGCGCGTCCGGCGGCGTGCGACTGGCTGTCGTACCTTCGCTACCGCTCCTCCGACGGGCCGTCCGCCTCGGCCGGCGCGGACCGGATCCTGGTCGCCCAGCCGGGGATCCTGGAGGGCGCCGGAGCCTTCGACAGCGTCGCCCGCAACACCGTGGCCCGCGCCGCCGAACAGGGGCGGCACATCGAGTTCTGGGCCCTGGACCGGCGCTCCAACTGCCTGGAGGACCACACCGGCATCGACTCCGGTGACCAGCACACGGCCGTCGACTACTACCGGGGCAGACAGGTCGGCGGCCGCACCTTCGCCGGCTTCGCGGGAAACGACCAGCTCGGCTGGATGGCGCAGCTCGGCATCCGGCAGACCGTACGCGACCAGTACGACCTGCTCACCGCCGAGTTGCCCGACCAGGGCCTGCGCAAGCGGAAGGTGCTGTGCGGAGGCCACTCGCTCGGCGGTGTCATCACCGGATACTTCGCGGCGGCCGACTTCGACGGCGATCCCGCCACCACCGCCGACGCGGGATACAACCAGTGCGCCGGCTACTTCGCCCTCGACACCACCGTCTCCACCTCGCTCGCGGACCTCAGCGGCAGCGTCCCGTCCGACACCGATCTGCCCGACGTGGGCCTCGGATACGGTGTCGTCCAGGCCGGACTCGACAGCGGAGTGCTCCCGCGCTCGCTGTCCGCGCCGGTCCTGCTCAACCCCGAGACGATGACCCTGCTCGCCATCGCCGGGGTGGGCGCGGTGCAGAATCCGAACGGCGAGTCGGATCTGCCGGTTTATCTGCCCTCCACCACCGACATCGACGCCACCAACCGCTTCCTGTTCTCCAAGGACGCGGCCACGTTCCTCAGCGGCTCGCCCGCCGTGAAGGACTTCCGGCTCACCAACGAGGCGGTACTCGGCGCCCTGCTGGACGACAACTCGGTACCGCTCGCCTTTCTGCAGAGCAGCGTCGGGTTCTTCGACGGCGGCCCGGTCACCGACAAGAACTTCCCCGCCACCAACGGAAGTACGGCGCAGCCGGCCCTCTTCGGCACCCGGTACAAGGCGATCCCGGCCCAGCCCCACGGACCGCTGTACACATGGCGCGATTACGACCGTGTCGGCGCGGCCGACGACCCGCGCTACCGGTCGTCCGACGGCACGCCCTTCACCGACGCCGGCGAAGAGGTCAGCGACATCCAGGAGTTGGCACGCAGCCTGGCCCGGCAGCCCCTGGACTTCACCGAGCAGTACTTCCCCACGAAGCTCGTCACCGACATCGAGCTGGCCACCTCACCCCAGGTGAGGCAACTCGTCGTCCATCCGGACGGGTTGACCGCGAATCCGACCCTGACCGTCCTCGCGGGCGACGGACTGCTGGCCGGGCGTATCCCCGCCGACCTGCACCCCGTGGTCGCCGACGGCTATCAGCACCTGGACGTGCTCACCGCGGCGCCCGTGCAGAACGACGGGCGGCCCGAACCCGTCTCCACCAACCTCGCGCGCTTCGCCCGCACCCCGGGGTAGTCACCGCGCGACCACCGTCGGAGTGCGGCCGTCAGGCAGCGCTCAGGGGCCCGGGAGGATCACCTCCCGGGCCCCTGCGCCGGTCGTCAGACCTTGGTCGCGGCGAAGTCGGCCGCCGCGCCGGCGTCCGAGGTGTAGCTCAGATGGGCCAGGACGTCGCCACCGCCGTTCTCGCAGATCGGGTCGCCCTGGGCGCAGAAGTCGATGGTGCGGCTCTGGTAGGTGCCGGTGACGCTCCTGCCCAGCGCCCGGATCGGGTTGCCGAACAGGAGCACCGCGGCGACCCTCGGCGCGAGTGCGGCGGGAATGGTCGCCACGATCGGGCTGCCCACCACCGCGCCGTCGCTGCTGATGCCGATGGAATTGTCGACGACGTTCGCGCCCTGCGAATACCCGACGAGAATGAAGCGCTGGTTCGGGCACGCGGCGGCCTGGCCGGCGACGTGGTTCACCAGGTCCGCGTTTCCCTGCGCGGCCGAGGTGAGGGAGAGATCGGCCGGATAGTTCACCCGGTAGCTGGAGAGATTGCGGCCGGTGAGTTTCTGCTGCAGCGCGGAATACACCGGGTCGCCGACGATGGCACCGAGTGTGCCCGGTTCGAAGGTGCCGCGCGCCGCGACCACATCGATGTCCGAGCAGGTCGCCGCCGATGCGGCGGGCGCCGAGAGGGTGGTGAGTCCGGCCCCGCCGACCAGGGAGAGCGCGGCGAGGCACAAGCGGATACGCATGGGGAATCCTTTGAGGGTCGGGCGCGTCACGCGCCTGCGGAAAAGGACGTCCCGAACGTATTCGCGTTCTTCGAAAGGGTGTTATGGACGGGAATTCAGAAACTCCACGGATTTTGTTGCGTCCATACGCAATGCGTCCGCGCGCAGCGCCAGAATCAGATCCAGACGGGTAATGGGGTCGTGCAGGGAGTCCCCGAAGAGCTTCTCCAATTGGCGCAGCCGGTAGCGGACCGTCTGCGGATGGATGTGGAGACGGGCGGCGACGTCGGGCACATTGCTGCCGCTGAGCAGCCAGGCCAGCAGGGTTTCCGCGAGGCGGGCGCGCTGTCCCTCGGAGACCCGGTCGAGAGGGGCGAGGGCGCGCGCCTCCAGCTGGGTGAGAAGGGGTTCGTCGCTGTGCAGCAGCAGCGTCGACAGATGCTGGTCGCACCGGACGACCCCCTGCCCGGGCAGGATTCCGCGACCCATCAGCCCCAGTGCCAGGGAGGCCCAGCGCAGTGACTGCGCGGCCTCCAGCAGCGGCACCGTGGGCCCGATCGCCGCCGGACGGCCGCGCAGCGCGAGGGCGAAGGCCCGCCCGGAGAAGCGGCCCGAGCCGTCCGGGTCGGGCACCAGCATCCGCGGCGGCCGCGACTCCACGTCCACCAGCGCCCCCGCGGCCGCCAACGGCCGCTCCTCCTCGCGCTGTTCGGCTCCGGCGGCGAGGGCGACGACGGCGACGTGCCGGGGCACCGACCAGCGCGCGCCGTGCGCCAGATCCTGCACCGCCTCCCGCGACACCGGCCCCTCGCCGAGCAGCAGGCCGAGCAGTCGCCGGCGCCGCCGCTCCAGTTCCTCGGTGCTGTGCGGCCGCGCCTCCGCGTACCCCTCGGCGGCGGCCTCCGCGACCTCGTGCACGGTCCGGAACGCCAGCTCGCCCAGGGCCGCCACCACCGACGAGTCGAGGCCGAGCTCCTCGGCCTTGAGCCCCATCAGCCGCCAGGCCTGGAGCCCGCCGATCCGCAGCGCGGACTGCAGCACCTCGAGACTGCGGCCCTCCAGGGCCACCCCGCGCCCGAGCGCGTGGTACGTCGCCGCGATCGCGTCGCCCCGGCCGCGGGGGTCGGCGATGTGGTCGACGAACAGGGTCAGCGCCTGCACCACACCGGCGCGGAGGTTCCTGGCGTAGGCCCCGTCGGCCGGTCCCGCGTACTCGGGGACCTGCCTGCGCACCTCCGCCTCCACCAGGTCGGCGACCGAGTCGAGCTGCGCGCGCAGTAAGTCGGCCAGATCGGGCGGCACCGAAGGCGCCGCCCGGCCGGCCGATCCACCGCGGGGGGTGGGAACGGCCATCGAGGACACTCCTTTCACCCGGAACGGGCTCACCCGCGGACCGTTGTCCGTGGGGCGAGGGGCAAGTCCTGTGTTGGACGTGGCCCCCCTGCGCTCCGTTCCGTGCCCCGACGGCACCGACATCACTCCGGCACTCCCAGCGCACCGGCGAGCATCGGCCAGGACGTGGTGAACTCCTGCTTCCAGTACGCCCAGCTGTGTCCCCCTCCCGGGTAGAAGTGCTTGGTCACCGCGATCCGGAGCCGGTCGAGGGCGTCGGTGAAGCTGTGCGCCTGCGGCCACAGGGCGCTCTCCAGCACTTCGGGCAGCCAGTCGCCGGAGCCGCCGGCCACACCGCTGCCGCTGGACACATACAGGGGGGTGCCGCGCAGTCCCGTCGCGCGGGCCCGGGGGTTGAAGTTCTGCCAGGTGAGCAGATTGAGGACCGGGTTGCCCCACAGCGAGAGCGGCGCCAGGTTCTCACGGGCCACGATGGCGTCGACGATCGTCGGCACACCGGGGAACATGGTGTCCAGGATGCCGCTGTACGAGGCCGCGGCGGCGAAGGCGCCAGGATGACGGGCCGCGTGCGCCATGGCGCCGTAGCCTCCGGTGGACACCCCGGCGACGACCCGCACCCCGGAGGCCCGGTAGCTGCGGGCGAGCAGTGCCGGCACCTCCGTGACCTGGAAGGTCTCATAGTCCGGCCCGCCGGCCCAGGCGGTGGGAATGCCGGTCGGACCCGCGTCCGGCATCGCCACGATCAGGTCCCGGCCCGCGGTGAAGGCCTCGATGTCCGTCTCGCGGGTCCAGGAGGTGTAGTCGTCGTGGGCGCCGTGCAGCAGATACAGCACGGGGTAGGTCCTGGTGGGCCTGGCGTCGAAGTCCGACGGCAGGATCAGCCGCACCGGCGCGCTGCGGCCGAGCGCGGTGGACGCCACGGGCACGTCGAAGGTGCGCGCGGTGAGTTGTGTGGCGGCCCGCGCGGTGCCGGTCGCGGCTCCGAGGAGCGCGGCCAGACCGGCGGTCGCCGCGGCCTTGGTGACGGTGCGCCGGGACGGCCCGGCGGAGTGCCGGGTCGCGTCGGGGGTGTGCGTGGACGCGTCGGCGGTGCGTCGGCGGGGGGACATGGCGGCTCCTCGGGTTCCGGTTCATCGGGTCTGGTCGGCGAGGGCGAACTCCCGCCGGAGCAGGGCGGCGAGCTCGTCGACCTGCGGAGGATCGAGGAGCGAGAGGTGATGCCCGGCGACCGGTACGACGGTCAGGCGCGGGCACACCTCGTCCCAGCCGAGCGTCTCGTCGTCCCGTTCGTACGCCGGATCGCGCACGGTGTGCGGAGCGGGCTCGGTGGCCCGGTACAGCACCACCCGCCCGTCGTAGCGCTGCGGCCGGTGCGCCTCGCCGGTCCTCAGGTCCAGATAGGAGGAACGCTGATGCTCCAGCGCAGCGACGGGCACCTCGGCGGCCTCACGCAGGACCCGCAGCACGGCGTCGATGCGCTCGCCGTCGTCGTCCATCGCGACCAGTTCGTCGTACGGCAGCCGCAGCCGGACTCCGTAGGCGTCGGCGACGTGGGCGGCGAAGCCGGTCAGGTGGGCGCGGACACGGTCCGCCGGGGCGTGGTCGGGGAGCGGCCGTACGGAGTCGAGGAGGACCACCAGCTCCACCTCCCGTCCCGCGGCCACCAGTTGCCGTGCCGTCTCCTGCGCGACGAAGCCCCCGAAGGACCAACCGCCCAGCAGACAGGGGCCGTTGGGGTGCGCGGCAGCGATGGCATCGGCGTAGTGACGTGCTTTCTCGGGGATCGAGCCGGCTTCCTCGATCCGGTCCAGTCCGTAGACCGGGCGGTCGTCGCCCAGGCGTTCGGCGAGGGTCCGGTAGACGTCCGTGGTGCCACCGGCGGCGTGGACGAGGAAGAGGGGAGGCCGGGTGCCGGTGGCGCGCAGGGTACGCAGAGGCGGTGTCTCCCGTGCCGGGAGCGCCTGTCGGAGGCGGTCGGCCACCTGGCCGATGTCGGCGGCACCGAGCAGTTCGCGCAGGGGCAGCTCGGTCCGGAACTCGCGTTCCAGGGCGGTGCGGATACGGACGGCCATCAGGGAGTCCAGGCCGAGGTCGGCGAGGGAGGTGGCCGGGGTGAGGCGGGCCGGCGTATGACCGGTGACGGCGGCGATGTGATGGCGCAGCCGGGCGGCGACGGAATCGTCCCCGGCCGGATCGGCCCGCACCGCACCGGCTTCCACGCCACCGGCCTGCGCCACACCGAACTCCGCGCCACCGGCTCCGGCCCCACCGGCCTTCGGGATACCGGCCTCCGCGACGGCGAACCCCGCGCCACTGGCCTCTGCCGCACCGGCCTTCGAGGCACCGGTCTCCGCGATGGCGAACCCCGCGCCACCGGTCTGCGCCACACTGGTCCCCGCCACGCCGGCCTCCGCCACTCCGCCCCTCGGCGCGAGCGGTGCCGCCGCCCGCCGGTCCGTCCACCAGTGCCGGACGTGCCGCCAGCGGGGGAGCGGCAGGTCGATGACGCGGCCGGTGGGTGGCGGCAGCTGCCCGCCCGCGGCATACAGCGCGCCCAACTGGGCGAGGAAGGCCGCGGAGTCGTCGCCGTCCCGGCGCAGTGTGCCGAGGGCGAGTGCTCCCGGCGCGGTGTCGGTGACGGCGCGGAGCAGCACCGGATGGGGCGAGATCTCGACGAACGCGGTGTGACCGTCGGCCGCGGCTGCCGCGACGGCCCGGTCCAGGCGTACCGGGCGACGGAGGTTCGCGACCCAGTGGGCGGCGTCGAAGGCGCAGTCGCCGCGCGGGTCGTCGAGGACGGTGGAGTACACCGGGACACGGGGTGGCCGGCCCCGGACTTCCGCCAGGGCGTCCGCCAGCTCCGGTAACAGCGGATCGACGTGCGGCGAATGCCCGGCACCGGCGACCCGCATGGCCCGAGCCGCCCGCCCCTCCCGCTCCAGCCGCCGCACGAGGCGGGCCACCGCCTCCTCCTCGCCGGTGACGACCTTCTGGCCGGGCGAGGAGTGCACGGCGACGTGGACACCGGGGAAGTCGCTTTCCAGAGCGTCGAGTTCACGGTCCTCGAGGTCGACGACGGCCATCGCCCCGCCCCGCAGCCGGCTGAGCAGCCGCGCCCGTACGGCGACGATCCGTGCCGCGTCCGACAGGTCGAGCGCCCCCGCGCACACCGCGGCGGCCACCTCGCCCAGGGAGTGGCCGATGACGGCGGCGGGTTCGACGCCGTAGGAGCGCCACAGCTCGGCGAGTGCCACCTGGAGTCCGAAGAGGACCGGCTGGGCGACCTCCAGCCGGTCGAGGCCGCCGCCGGAGGCGAGGTGGTCGTAGAGGGACAGGCCGCACTCCGCGGCGAGTTGGGCGTCCGCCTTCTCCACGGCGGCGGCGAAGGCGGGTTCCTCGGCGAGGAGTCGCCGTGCCATGCCGACCCATTGGCTGCCGTACCCGGAGAACACCCACACCGGTCCGCGTCCGACACGATCCCGGTCGTCGGCCACCACTCCGGGATGGGGCACACCGGCCGCCAACGCGGCGAGACCGTCAGCGAGTTCGTCACGGTCGCGGGCGACGACCGCCGCCCGTACCGGCCCCCGCCCGACCCGCCCGGCGAGGGTGCGCGCCACATCGGCCAGGGGCGCACCCGTGCCCTCGGGCGTCCGGAGCCAGTCGGCGAGCCGGGACGCGGTGTCCCGGAGCCGTTCCCCGTCGAGGTCGGAGAGCGGATGCAGCCGGGTGGTCGGCTCGTACGGCGACCTGAGCAGCGCGGGGCGCCATTCCTCCACCACCGCATGGGCGTTGGTGCCTCCGAAGCCGAACCCGGAGACGCCCGCCATGGCCGTGCCGCCGTAGCGCGGCCATGGCTCGGGCTCGGTCACCACCCGCAGCCGCACGTCGTCGAGCGCACTGCCCTCGGCGCAGTGCAGGGACGGCGGAATGCGGTCGTGGTGCAGCGCGAGGACGGTCTTGACCAGCCCGGTGACGCCCGCCGCCGACTCCAGGTGCCCGAGGTTGCCCTTGACCGAGCCCAGCAGCAGCGGCTGGTCGGGGTCCCGGTCCGCGCCGAGGACCTCGCCGAGCGCGCCGGCCTCGATCGGGTCGCCGAGCGGGGTGCCGGTCCCGTGCGCCTCCACGTAGTCGACATGCGCCGGAACGGCACCGGCTCGGGCGTAGGCGGTCGTCAACAGGGCTTGCTGGGCTGCGGGGTTGGGGGCGAGGAGGCCGTTGGAGCGGCCGTCGGAGTTGACGGCCGTGGCGCGGATGACGGCCAGTACCCGGTCGCCGTCCCGCTCGGCGTCGGACAGCCGCTTCAGGAGGACGGCGGCGCAGCCCTCGCCGCGGCCGATGCCGTCGGCCGCCGGGGAGAACGGCTTGCAGCGGCCGTCGGCCGCGAGCGCTCCCGCGCGCCGGAACGCGACCGTGACGGTGGGGGACAGGAGCAGATTGACCCCGGCGGCGATCGCCAGGTCGCTCTCGCCCGTGCGCAGGCTCACACACGCGTGGTGCACGGCGACCAGCGATGAGGAACACGCCGTGTCGACGACCATGCTCGGTCCGCGGGTGTCCAGGACGTACGCCAGCCGTCCCGCGGCGACGCTGAGCGCGGCGCCCGCCGGGGCCCAGGGATCCACCGACTCCGCGTCGGCGCCGGTGAGTTGACCGTACTCGGGGGACGAAACCCCCACGAAGACACCGGTGTTGCTGCCCACGAGGGACGCGGCCGGGACGGCGGCGTGGTCGAGCGTCTCGTGGACGACCTCCAGCAGGATCCGCTGCTGCGGGTCCATCACGACGGCCTCGCGCGGGGTGATGCGGAAGAAGTCCGCGTCGAACCCGGCGATGTCGTCGAGGTAACCGCCGTAGGGAAGCGCGTCGGTGGGAGGAAAGGGGGTGAAGTCCCGCCAGCGGTCCTCCGGGACGCGCCGGATCGCGTCGACGCCCTCGCCGAGCAGCCGCCAGAAGTCGTCGGGCCCGTGCACACCGCCGGGGAGCCGGCAGCCGACTCCGACGACGGCCACCGGCTCGCCGGAGATCACCTGCATCCGCACCGGCGTCGCGGGGGCAGGCTCCCCCGTGCCGCGGAGGCGGGCGACCAGCGCCTCCCCGGTGGGCGCCTCCCACACCAGCGTCGCCGGCAACTCCCGCCCGATCAGCAGGGACAGCTCCCCGGCCAGTACGACCGCGTCCCGCGAGGACATGCCCAGATCCGCCAACGGCCGGTCCATCGGGGCGAGTTCGGCGGAGGTGGCGGCCCAGGCGGCCACCCGTTCCGCGATCAGCAGGCGAACGGCCTCCTCGTCGACGGCTCTCACCGCGCACCCTCCGTCGCGTAGGCGCCCGCCAGATACCGCTCCCGCGTCCGGGCGCGCGACACCTTGCCGCTGGAGGTCCGGGGCACGGTGCCCGGCGCGACCAGGACGACATCGGCCAGCCGCAGCCCGTGCCGGGCCGAGACGGCGGACCGCACGGCACGCACCAGGGCCGGTACGTCGATCTCGGCGAGGGGCGTGGTGCGGACGTGCTCGGCGACGACCACCACCCGCTCGCCCGAACCGCCAGGTGTCCCGAAGGCCGCGAGCCGGTCCGGCCGTATCGCCGGGTGCGCGTCCTGGGCGGTGCCCTCCACGTCCTGCGGGTAGTGGTTGCGGCCGTCGACGACGATCAGGTCCTTCAGCCGGCCGGTGACGATCAACTGCCCGTCGAGCACGGTCCCGAGGTCGCCGGTCCTGAGCCAGCCGTCCGGGCCGAAGACCCGCCGGGAGTGCTCCTCCTGGTTCCAGTAGCCGCGTCCGACGTTGGGCCCGCGCACCTGGATCTCGCCGACCTCCCCCTCGGACAGCACGGCACCCGTCACCGCGTCGGCGATACGGATGTGCTGGCCCGCCGGTGTGCCGCAGCCCGCCAGCAGGACGGCGCGGGGGTCGTCGGGGCGGGCGGGCAGCGCCTTCCCGGCGGTCAGGGCGTCCCGGTCGAGGGCGAAGCGGTGCAGTGGTTCGCCGGGGCGGGCGGCGCTGACGAAGACGGTGGCCTCGGCGAGCCCGTACGACGGACAGTGCGCCTCGGGCATCAGTCCCTGGCCGGCGAAGGCGGCGTGGAAGCGGTCGGCGGTGCCGGGGCGGACCGGCTCGCTGCCGTTGATCAGCGCGGCGATGTCGCCCAGCCGCAGATCGGCCTTCTGCGCGTCGGTGACGGCCGAGGCGCAGTAGTCGTAGGCGAAGTTGGGGGCCGCGCTCACCGCACGCGGATGCGATCCCAACAGCCTCAGCCAGCGCACCGGTTCGTGCAGGAACGCCACCGGGTCCATGAGCACCGACGGCATCCCGCGCACCACGGGGGCGGCGACGCTCAGCACCAGCCCCATGTCGTGGTAGAGCGGCAGCCAGCCCACACAGGTGATCGGGTGGGTGTCGGCGCCGTAGGCGGCGAGCGCCTGGCGGGCGTTGGTGACGACATTGGTGTGGGTGATCTCCACGCCCGCCGGGGTGCGGGTCGAACCGGAGGTGTACTGGAGATAGGCGACGGCGGCGGGTGCCACCGGCCGCCAGTCGTCGGCGGCCGTGTCGGGCACCTCGTCGGCGAGGACGATCCGCGTCCGCACGCCGGTACAGAAGTCCCTTACCCGATCGGCAGATTGACTGGTCGTCAGGACGACCGCGGGGCTCACGTCGGCCAGCACCGCCGAGAGCCGGTCGCCGTGCCCGGGCAGATCCGGTGGATACAGCGGTACGGCGACCAGCCCCGCCGCGAGCGCGGCCAGGAAGCCGGTGACGTACTCCGTGCCCTGCGGGCACAGCAGCGCGACCCGGGACCCGGGCTCGGTACCGTCCGCGAGCCGGGCGGCCAGCGCCCGGACCCGCAGGTCGAGGCGGCGCCAGGTCAGCGTGCGGTGGACACCGCGCGAACCCGGCGCGGGATGCTCGACGAAGGTGAACGCCCGGCGGTCGGGGGTCGTCCCGGCCCAGTGTCGTACGAACTCCGGCAGACTCCGGTGGGCGGGCGCGAGTGGGGGGCGGCGGCTCTCCACGGGCATGGCTCCTCACATGGTCGGCTTGCGGGGCGCGGCGGTTGGAGCGTCGGGGCGGGTCAGAGGGGGATGTTGCCGTGCCGGCGCTCCGGCATCGGGGCACGTTTGCCGCGCAGCGTCCGCAGCGCGCGGCAGACCTGCTCGCGGGTCTCGCGCGGGGCGATGACGGCGTCGATGTAACCGCGCTCGGCGGCGAGGTACGGGGTGCCGTGGGTGCTCTCGTACGCGGCGACCAGCCGGGCGCGCAGCGCCTGGGGGTCGGCGGCGGCGGCGAGTTCACGCCGGTGCAGGATGCCCACCGCGCCCTCGGCGCCCATCACGGCGATACGGGCCGTGGGCCAGGCGAGGTTGACGTCGGCGCCCAGGTGTTTGGAGCCCATGACCGCGTATCCGCCGCCGTAGGCCTTGCGCACCACGACGGTGACCTTGGGGACGCTCGCCTCGGCATACGCGTACAGCAGCTTGGCGCCCCGCCGGATGATCCCGGCCTGCTCCTGGCGGACGCCGGACAGATAGCCCGGCACATCGGCGAAGGTCAGCAGCGGAATGCCGAACGCGTCGCAGAACCGTACGAAACGCGCGGCCTTCTCGGAGGCGTCGATGTCCAGCACACCGGCCGCGTGCAGGGGCTGGTTGGCCACGATCCCCACCGAGCGGCCCTCGACGCGGGCCAGCGCGCAGATGATGTTCGGCGCGAACAGCTCCTGGATCTGGAGGAGTTCACCGTCGTCCACGACCGTGTGCAGGATCTCCCGCATGTCGTAGGCCTGCCCAAGCCGGTCCGGCACGGCCTCGTCCAGCCACGCGCCGTCGCGCGCGGGCGCGGGGGCGTACTCCGGGGGCCGTTCGAGGTTGTTGGCGGGCAGATACGACAGCAGGTCCCGTACGGTGTCCAGGGCGTCCTCCTCGTCGGCGGCGAGGAAGTGCGCGTTGCCGTTGAGGGCGTTGCTGGTGCGGGCGCCGCCCAGGTCCTCGGCGGTGGTGCGCTCGCCGGTGACCGCCTCGATGACGTCGGGCCCGGTGACGAACATGTGCGCGGCGCCGTCGACCATGACGGTGAGGTCGGTGACGGCGGGGGAGTAGGCGGCGCCGCCCGCGCAGGGGCCCAGGATGACCGAGAGCTGCGGGATCACCCCGGACGCGCGGACATTGCGGCGCACCAGCTCGGCGTAGAGGGCGAGCGAGGCGACGCCCTCCTGGATGCGGGCCCCGCCGCCGTCGTTGAGCCCGACGACCGGGCAGCCGATCTTCAGCGCGAGGTCCATCAGGGCGACCGTCTTCTCGCCGAAGGCCTCGCCCATGCTGCCGCCGAAGACCGTGGAGTCCTGGGCGAAGACACAGACCGGACGGCCGTCGACGGTGCCGTGTCCGGTGATCACCCCGTCCCCGTACGGGCGGGCGGCGCCGTCCCCGGCGGGCCGGGCCCGCACGAACAGCCCGGTCTCGGTGAACGAGCCGGTGTCCAGCAGCCGTTCGATCCGCTCCCGTGCCCCGAACTGTCCGCGTCGTCTCGCGCCGCCCGGAGCCACGGCACGCGCCCGACGGTGCTCCAGCCCGGCCAGGCGCTCGGCGGTACGGTCGGGCACCTGCCCAGCCGTCTCCTCGGGACGGGATGTTGTCGCCTCTCGCGTCACGACCACCTCCGAAATGGCTTTCGAATATGGCAGTGGTTGAGCGGCGGAATGAGTGGTACGGCGTTCTCTTTGCGGGAGTTGAGTCCTGGGGAGTCGGTGTTAGTCAGGCTGTGACAAGGAGGCGCCTCACGGCTCCCGGTGTTCGTGCGCCGCCTGCTCCAGTGCCGCGGCCTCCTCCTCGGCGATGCGCTGCTCGGCCTCCACGTCGATCGAGCGGGTCAGCCACCAGTAGAGGGCCGCGGAGACCGGCAGACCGATGAAGAGGGAGATGTCGGCGCCGTCGAGGGCGTCGGCCACGGGGCCGGTGTAGAGGGTGCCGACGGAGAAGAACGGGATCATGACGGCGAACCCGACCAGATACGCGATGATGCCGTGCCAGCCCCAACGGCCGTACAGGCCACGGGGGTTGAAGATCTCCGCGATGGCGTAGTGACCGCGGCGCACGACGTAGTAGTCCATGAGGTTCACCGCGGTCCACGGGATGAAGAGATAGAGGACCAGCAGCAGGAAATTGTTGAAGTTCTCGAGGAAGTTGGAGGTCGCGGCGAGCGCGCCGACCAGGGAGAGCGCCGCGGTGAGCCCGATGGTGACCAGACGGACGCCGAGCGTCGGGCGCACCCGTTTGAACGAGTCGATCGCGCTGATCAGTGTCAGTGAGCCGCCGTACATGTTGAGCGCGGTGACCGACACCAGGCCGAGCGCGGCGAACAGCAGCACGATGGCGCCGAACCCGGTGAACACCTTGTCGCCGGCCGCGTTGATCGACTTGATGGTGTCGAAGTCCTTGCCCGCCCAGGCGGCGAGCAGCGCGCCGAGGACCATCAGCCAGATACCGCCGAGCGCGGAGCCGAAGTAGGTCCAGTAGAAGGTCTTGCGGACCGTGACGCCCGGCGGGAGGTAGCGGGAGTAGTCGGAGACGTAGATCGCCCAGCTGATCTGGTAGCCGGCGACCACACCGAACTGCGCCAGGAACGGCGTCGCCTTGAAGGCGCCGAGGTCGAAGGAGCCCGCCGGGTAGTGCAGCGTGGCCAGGACCCCGATGGTGAAGACGCCGAAGACGACCAGGAAGGTGTACGTCAGGAACTGCTCGGCCCGGTGGATGACGTCGTAGCCGACCAGTGCGATCACCAGGGCGAGTACGGTGACCACGACCACCCACAGCTTGACGCCGCCGTGCACGGTGGTGTGCATGGCCTCGCCGGCCAGGATGGTGTTGAAGACGTTGAAGCCCGCGTACTGGACGTAGGCGAACAGCCACACCAGCAGCGCGCCGACGTAGCCGAACTGGGGCCGCGACTGGATCATCTGCGGCAGGCCCAGCTGGGGGCCCTGGGCCGAGTGGAAGGCCATGAAGAAGGTGCCGAGGACGGTACCCGCGACGATCGCGATCAGCGACCAGATGAGGTTGCCGCCCTCGGTGATGCTGATCAGGCCGACGGCGAGGGTGGCGATCTGGGCGTTCGACATGAACCACAGCGGGCCGAGGTGCCACAGTTTGCCGTGGCGCTCGTCCAGGGGCACATAGTCGATGGAGCGGACCTCCAGGCCCTGCACCCGCGGTTGCGATGATGTCGTCACGGCACCTCCAGAGTGTCGCTCCACCCCTGTGGCCGGATTCATTCCCTGGAATTGTCTGGCCAAAGGTCATATTGCCGACCCTTGACCAGACAGGTTCCCCCTGGTCAGACCGCTGGGCTCGGGAACGTCGGGTACTCCACGCCGGAGACGTGCTGGACGACCCGGATCACCTGGCACGAGTAGCCGAACTCGTTGTCGTACCAGAGGTAGAGGATGGCGTTGTCGCCCTCCACCTTGGTGGCGCCCGCGTCGACGATCGACGCGTGCCGTGAGCCGATGAAGTCGCTGGAGACCGCGTCGGGGGCGGTGGTGAAGTCGATCTGGCGGCGCAGCGGCGAGGTCAGGGAGACCTCGCGCAGGTAGTCCAGGACCTCCTCGCGGTCCGTCTCGCGCGCGAGCTGGAGGTTGAGGATCGCGATCGAGACATCCGGCACCGGCACCCGGATCGAGCTGCCGGTGATCCGCGCCTTGAGGTCGGGCAGTGCCTTGGCGACGGCGGAGGCGGCACCGGTCTCGGTGATGACCATGTTCAGTGGCGCGGAACGGCCCCGGCGGTCGGCCTTGTGGTAGTTGTCCAGCAGGTTCTGGTCATTGGTGAACGAGTGGACCGTCTCCACATGGCCGCGCAGCACGCCGTACTCGTCGTCCATCGCCTTCAGCGGCGGCACGATCGCGTTGGTGGTGCAGGAGGCGCAGGACAGGATCTGCTCGTCCGGCTTGATCGTGTCGTGGTTGACGCCGTGCACGATGTTCGGGACGTCGCCCTTGCCCGGCGCGGTCAGCACCACCTTGTCGATGCCGGGGCGCAGATGCTCGGACAGGCCCTGGCGGTCGCGCCACTTGCCGGTGTTGTCGATCAGGATCGCGTTGCTGATGCCGTACGCCGTGTAGTCGACCTCGGACGGGTCGTCGGCGTAGATCACCTTGATCGCGTTGCCGTTGGCGAAGATCGTGGAGCTGTCCTCGTCCACGGTGATGGTGCCCTGGAACTGGCCGTGGATCGAGTCCCGGCGCAGCAGCGAGGCCCGCTTCACGAGATCCTCGGGGGCCCGGCCGCCACCGCCGCGCACGACGATCGCCCGCAGCCTGAGGCCGTTGCCGGAGCCCGACTTCTCGATCAGCAGCCGGGCCACCAGACGGCCGATGCGCCCGAAGCCGTACAGGACCACGTCCCGGCCCTCGCCGCGCTCGATCTTGTTGGCGCCCGTGGCACCCGCGACGGCCTCGGCGGTGAAGGCCTCGACGGTCAGCCCGCGGTCGTCGCCCTTGTAGGTCGCGGCGAGCATGCCGATGTCGATCTGGGAGGGACCGAGGTCGAGGGCGGTCAGTGCCCGCAGGAACGGCATGGTCTCGGTGACCGAGAGCTCCTCGCCGGCGATCTGCCGGGCGAACCGGTGGGTCTTGAGGATGCTGACCACCGACTTGTTCACCAGGGAGCGGCTGTGCAGCAGGACCGTCACGTCCCGCTCGCGGTGCAGCTTCCCGATGATCGGGATCATCGACTCCGCGATCTCCTCGCGGGTCTTCCAGTTGGTGAACGAGTCGTCGTTGACAGCAGTCACAGATCCATCTTTCGAGCTAGGCAGCGCTCATATGTTAAACCCAGGTTGATCGATCGTTTGAGCGGGGTTCGTCACAGGCGTCCCGCCGGGAATCGAGACGATCCGGCCGCCCGTCCGTACCTGACGGTCATGGGGCACGCCCGCCCCGCCACTCGACCGACCGAGGGACGAAACACCATGAACGCAACCGCAGCCATCGGCGTGACCGGCCTGGGCGTGATGGGCCGCAACCTGGCGCGCAACTTCGCCCGGAACGGCTACACCGTCGCGGTCCACAACCGCTCCGCGAGCCGCACGCGCGCGCTCATCGAGGTGTACGGCGACGAGGGCTCGTTCGTCCCCGCCGAGTCGCCCGAGGAGTTCGTGGCGGCCCTGGAGCGCCCCCGCCGCCTGATGATCATGGTGCAGGCGGGTCCCGCCACCGACGCCGTCATCGACGAGTTCGCGCCGCTCCTGGAGCCCGGCGACATGATCATCGACGGCGGCAACGCCCACTACGCCGACACCCGCCGCCGCGAGGCCGCCCTGCGCGAGCGCGGCATCCACTTCGTCGGCACCGGCGTCTCCGGCGGCGAGGAGGGCGCCCTGGAGGGACCGTCGATCATGGTCGGCGGCTCGGCGGAGTCGTACGACGTCCTCGGCCCGATGTTCGAGAAGATCAGCGCGCAGGTCGACGGGGAGCCCTGCGCCGCGCACATCGGCAGCGACGGCGCCGGGCACTTCGTGAAGATGGTCCACAACGGCATCGAGTACGCCGACATGCAGCTCATCGCCGAGGCCTATGACCTGCTGCGCCAGGTCGCCGGTTACACCCCGGCCGAGATCGCGGACGTCTTCCGACGCTGGAACGAGGGGCGGCTGGGCTCGTACCTGGTCGAGATCACCGCCGAGGTGCTGGCCCACACCGACGCGGAGACCGGCGCCCCGTTCGTCGACATCGTGGCCGACGCGGCCGGCCAGAAGGGCACCGGGCGCTGGACCGTGCAGACCGCCCTGGACCTGGCCTCCCCGGTCACCGCCATCGCCCAGGCCACCTTCGCGCGCGCCGCCTCCGGCCAGAACGAACTGCGCGCCGCGTACGCCGGTCTCCCCGGCGGCACCCGGCCCCCGCTCAGCCGCACGGAGGCCGAGCGCTTCACCTCCCAGGTCGAGCACGCCCTGTACGCGTCGAAGGTCATCGCCTACGACCAGGGCTGGAAGATGATCCAGGACGCGGCCGCCGAGTACGGCTGGAAGATCGACCTCGGCACGGTCGCCCGGATCTGGCGCGGCGGCTGCATCATCCGCGCCTCCTTCCTCGACCGCATCCGCGCCGCCTACGCCTTCGACCGTGACCTCGTCAGCCTGCTCGGAGAGATGGAGTTCGCGATGGAGATCACGGACGCGCAGGTGCCGTGGCGGGAGACCGTCGCCTCGGCCGCCCGGCGCGGCATCCCCGTGCCGGCCTTCTCCGCCGCGCTCGCGCACTACGACACCCTGCGCGCCGACCGCCTGCCCGCCGCGCTCCTCCAGGGCCAGCGCGACTACTTCGGCGCCCACACCTACGCCCGCACCGACCGTCCCGGCGCCTTCCACACCCTCTGGGGAACCACCGACCGCACGGAAACCCCCGCGTGACCGACGCCGCGGGCTGACCGGGGGACGGGGAGTCGGGGTGCGGTCGGGTTCGCGGGACGGGGGTCGAGCTGATGCCGGTGTCCGGTCGGGTCCGGGGGCCGACCGGACCGGGAGACGTCCCTCGCCGCGGCCCGTCGTACGCATCCCCCGCCCCGGGGTCCCTGCCCGCCCGGAAACCCGACGATCCCCCCACCGGCCGTGACCATGAGTTCGAACCGCTCGTTGCCGTTTGCATGATCCATATCAAGCGCGGACTCGCCACGGCCGCCGCGGCGCTCGCCGCTGTGGCGGTGCTGACCGCTCCCGCCGCTCGGGCGACCGACAACGTGCCCTGTCACGGCACCACCAAGAGGGACCTGGCCGATCCGCTCTCCGGGCGCGTGTGGCGCGGGACGGACGTGATGTTCTGCAATCTCACCCAGGGCCATGTCCCGGTGTACGCCACGCGCTCACCGGCCGCACCCGTCGTCGGACACCTGGAACAGGGCGGCGACGCCAACTGGTTCGTCACCGAGATGAAGGGTGAGACCTTCCGGAAGGGCGCCGCGGAGAACTACTGGTGGGGCAGCACCATGGCCGACGACGGCCGCTGGGGCTGGGTCCCCGAGGTCTACTTCGCCGGCGGCGACAACAACGAGGACGACGCCGGCCTGCTCATGCCCGGCGGCTACACCTGCGCCGACGTCTGCCCACCGCTGCCGTTCTGGGCCCGCTAGGAGACCACCTCCGATGGGCCCGGTGCCTCCGACAGGCGCCGCGCTCCCGCCCGTCCACCCGTGATCATTGACGCCCGACCGGGCCCCACCTAGCCTCCAGCAGACACCCCCGGACAGGCAGGTCGACGATGGCAGACACCCCGGACGACAGAGCGACGGCCCGGCAGCTCCAGGTGGAGACGCACGGGCTCGACGTGATCGCCGACGCCGAGCGCAAGGGCGCCCCCCGAACCCTGTTCTGGCCGTGGTTCGGGGCCAATGTCTCGGTCCTCGGACTGAGCTACGGCTCCTTCGCGCTCGGCTTCGGGATCTCCTTCTGGCAGGCACTGGTCTCAGGCGTCCTCGGCATCGTCTTCTCCTTCCTGCTCTGCGGCTTCATCGCGGTCGCCGGCAAACGCGGCTCCGCGCCGACGATGGTCCTGAGCCGGGCCGCGTACGGGGTGCGCGGCAACCGTCTGCCCTCGGTGATCTCGTGGGTCCTCACCGTCGGCTGGGAGACCGTCCTGTGCGCCCTCGCCACCATGGCCACCGCCACCGTCTTCGAACGGCTCGGCTGGGGCGGCGGCACCGGGACCAAGGTGGTCGCGCTCGTCGTGGTCGGTGCGCTGACCGTCGTCGGCGGTGTGATGGGCTTCGACCTGATCATGCGGCTGCAGACCGTGATCACCGTGGTCACGGGCGTGCTGACCGTCGTCTACGTCGCCCTCGTCGCCGACCACATCCACTGGAGCACCGTCAGCGCGATCCCGTCCGGCTCCGTGCAGCAGTTCATCGGCGCGCTGGTGTTCATGATGACCGGCTTCGGCCTCGGCTGGGTCAACGCCGCCGCGGACTACTCCCGTTATCTGCCCCGCGGTTCGTCCGGCCGAGGCGTGATCGGCTGGACCACCTTCGGCGCCTCCGTGGCCCCGCTGCTCCTGCTGGTCTTCGGCCTGCTCCTGGCCGGCTCGTCGAGCAAGCTCGACACGGCCGTCGCCGCCGACCCCATCGGCGCGCTCACGACCCTGCTGCCCACCTGGTTCCTCGTCCCGTTCGCGGTCGTCGCCGTCCTCGGCCTGGTCGGCGGCGCGGTCCTCGACATCTACTCCTCCGGCCTCGCCCTGCTGTCGGCGGGCCTCCGCGTCCCCCGCTACGTGGCCGCGTTCGTGGACGGCGTCCTGATGATCGCGGGCTCCGTCTACATCGTCTTCTTCGCCGACGACTTCCTCGGCCAGTTCATGGGCTTCCTCACCACCCTGGGCGTCCCCATCGCCGCCTGGTGCGGCATCATGCTCGCCGACCTCCTGCTGCGCCGCCGCGACTACGACGAGGGCGACCTCTACCGCCCCGCCGGCCGCTACGGCGACGTCCTCCCGGTCCCGCTCCTGCTCACCCTCGGCGCCACCGCGCTCGGCTGGGGCCTGGTCACCAACTCGGCGGCCGACTGGCTCACTTGGCAGGGCTACCTGCTGGAACCCTTCGGCCTCGGCGGCAAGTCCGGCGCGTGGGCCTACGCCAACCTGGGTGTCCTCGCCGCCCTCGCACTCGGCTTCCTCGGCACCCTCGCGCTCGGCCGCGCCCGGGTCCGCGACCAGGAGGCGCAGGCGCCGAGCCCGGCGGGCGAAGGGGCGGTCGTATGACGTCCGGGCTGCTCGCCGTCATCGACATGCAGCGTGTCTTCGCGGAGCCCGACAGCCCCTGGGCGGCCCCCCGTTACGCCGAGGCGGCGGCAGGGGTACGACGTCTGCTGCCGGCCTACGGCGAACGGGTCGCCTTCACCCGCTTCCTGGCCCCCGCCGCACCGGAGGGCGCCTGGCGCTCCTACTACGAGCAGTGGCCGTTCGCCCTCCGCCCGCCGGACGACCGGCTGTGGGACCTGACCGACGGCTTCGCCGCCCGGGCACGGCATGTCGTGGAAGCCACCACCTTCGGCAAGTGGACCCCGCGACTCGCCCGACTGCTCGGCCCCGAGCGCCGTCTGACCCTGGCCGGCGTCAGCACCGACTGCTGTGTCCTGTCCACCGCGCTCGCCGCCGCCGACGCCGGCGTGGAGGTGGTGGTCGCGGCCGACGCCTGCGCGGGCGCGGACGACGACTCACACACCAAGGCACTGGGGATCATGGCCCTCTACCGCCCCCTCGTCCGGGTCACCACCGTCGCCGAGTTGCTGAGCGAGTCCGGATGAAGCGAGTCGCCCTCCTCGGCGGAGGCTTCAGCAACGACGAAGACGGCCTGCTGGACGCCTGGCTGCTGAGCCATGCCCGCGTCCCTCGAGCACGGGTCTGCTTCCTGCCCACCGCCAGCGGAGACGCGGTCACCTATGTCGACAGGTTCTTCGAGGCGTTCGCGCCGCGCCACGACTGCGATCCCTCCGTACTGCCCCTGTTCCAGAGGAAGTTGGACGACGAGGCCCTGCGCGCGTACCTGCTCGCGCAGGACGTCGTGTACGTCGGCGGCGGCAACACGGCGAACATGCTGGCCGTATGGCGGGTGCACGGCGTCGACCGCCTGCTGAGCGAGGCCTACGACCGCGGCACCCTGCTCTGCGGTATCAGCGCCGGCGCCAACTGCTGGGCGCGGGGTTCGCACACGGACTCCTTCGGCCCGCTGACCCACCTCCAGGACGGGCTGGGCCTGCTGCCCGGTTCCGTCTGCCCCCACTACGACAGCGAACCGGGCCGCCGGCCCTCGTACCGGGCGGCGGTCGCCGACGGATCACTGGCCGGCGGATGGGCCCTGGACGACGGGGCCGCGGCGCTGTTCACGGACGGCGTGCTGACGGAGACGGTGACCCGCAAGCCGGGCGCGGGCGTCTACCAGGTGGAGCGCAAGGAGCAGGGCGACGTCGAAGAGCTGGCACTGGAGTGCCGGCCGCTGCACTGAGGGCCGGCGGCGACCGCCCCGGTCTGCCCCTGATCCACTGGACGGCGTGCGACGGATTCACGCGCGTTCGCAGGAATGGGCCGCGCGGGACCGGGTACGCGAGCAGGACCGTGCTCGGGGCGATCTTGTCCCGGGTGGACCGTACGACCGCCGCTACCAGGGAATCTGCCATGGACACACCTGCCCACGACCCCACCACCACACCGGCCCGGCAGGCGCTGGACGCGCTGGCCTTGAACACCGACGACACGGCGGCCCTCGACACGCTCGCCGGCAGCGAGGTGCTCGTCCCGGTGCCCGACGACGCGAACCAGGACGACGCCGCCGATCCGGGCGCCGTCGCCCTGCCCGTGCTGGAGCAGCCGGGCGGCGACCCGGTGGTGCCCGTGTTCACCTCGGAGGGCGAGCTGGCCGAGCTGCTGCCGTTCGTCTCCCGCTACCGTCTCGTGCCGCTGGGCGCGCTCGCCTCGCAGTGGCCGGCCGACGACCTGTCGCTCACCATCGACGCCGGCTCCGAGCACCCGCTGACGCTCACCTCCGAGGGCGTCCGGAGCCTGCTGGCCCGACCCTAGGGCGCACGGGCCTCCCCTCAGGGCCCGCGAGGGCGTACCCCGCGTTCAGAGGCTCTTTCCGGGGTTGAGGATGCCCCTGGGGTCGAACACGTCCTTGAGCCGCCGCTGCAACGCGTGTGCCGAGGGCCCCAGTTCGTCGGCCACCCACTGCCGCTTCAGCACCCCCACGCCGTGCTCGCCGGTGAGCGTGCCACCGAGCCGCAGTGCCAGCGCGAAGATCTCACCGGCCGCTTCCCAGGCCGCGTCGGGCAGCCGGTCCAGGGACCGGTCGACCACGATGATCGGGTGCAGATTGCCGTCCGCCGCGTGCGCGACGGTGAAGACGGGCACACCGTGGCGCGCGGAGATTCCCTGGATCTCCCGCACGGCCTCCGCGAGTCTGGAGCGCGGCACGGCGATGTCCTCGATCAGTGGTCGGCCCAGCAGCTCCAGCGCGAGCCGGCGCGCGGCCAGCAAGGCCTCGGCCTCCACAGGGTCCTGCGTGCTCTCCACCGCCGAGGCCAGCGGGGCCAGCACCCGCGCGACCGCCGTCGCCTCGGCCGCGGCACCCGCCCCGTCGCACTGCACCACCAGCAGCGCGGCGCCCCGCTCCCGCAGCGCCGGATCGATCGCGTGCAGCACCGGCCCGTCGACGAGTTCGGCCAACGCAGGGACGACTCCGGCCCGGGCGATGGCGTACGACGCCTCGGCCGCGCTCTCGAACGAGTCGAACCAGGCCGCGAGGGTCGCCGTCGCCACCGGTGTCGGCCGCAGCCGCAAGGTTGCCGAGGTGATCACGGCGAGGGTGCCCTCGGAGCCGGTGAGCAGCGCGGTGAGGTCGTAGCCGGTGACGCCCTTGACGGTACGACGACCGGTCGTGATCACCGTGCCGTCGGCGAGGACCGCCTCCAGACCCAGCACGCTGTCCCGCGTCACCCCGTACTTCGCGCACCGCAATCCGCCCGCGTTGGTCGCGATGTTCCCGCCGATCGTGGACATCGCCGCACTGGCCGGGTCCGGCGCGTAGCGCAGTCCGTGCGTGCCGGCCGCCCGGTCCAACTCGGCGGTGATCACGCCCGGTTCGACGACGGCGAGCTGATCTTCCGCCGAGAGTTCGAGGATGCGGTTCATCCCGGACAGGTCCAGCACGAGCGTGCCCTCGCTCGCCGTCGCCCCGCCCGACAGCCCGGTGCCCGCGCCGCGCGGGACCACCGGTATGCCCAACGCGTTCGCGTGCCGGAGCGTGACGGTCACGTCCTCGGTGCGCCGGGCGCGGACGAGGGCGAGGGGCTCGCCGCCCGGCGGGGTGCCCGAGCGGTCGGTGGCGTGCGCGGCCAGCGCGGCCGGGTCGGTGGTCAGCCGGTCGGGCGGCAGATCGCGGGCCAGCAGGCCCAGGAACTGCGCGGAGACGGTCGTTTCCGGCGCGGCTGTCATGGGTTCAGGGCCTTCGTTCCGATCGCGAGCAGGGAGATGTCCTCCTGTGGCGCGTGCACGGGCGCGCACTGGATGTCCCGGAAGTGCCGCTCCAGCGGGTTGCCCCGGGCCAGCCCCGGATTGCCGAGCAGCCGCACGGTCAGCTCGACCGCGCGTACACCGTGCCGGTCCGCCAACACACGGGTGCCGAGGGCCTGTTCGGGGGTGTACGAGGTGTCGTCGGCGTCGAGCTTCGCCGCGCCGTCGAACACCAGCTGCTCGGCGGTGGCCAGCAGCACCTCGATCTCCCCGGCCGTCCGCCGGAAGCGTTCCGTGCGGGCTACCGGATGACCGAGGTTGGCGGGCACCCGTTCGTGGGCGAAGGTGTGGAAGAAGGCCTGTGCGGCCCGGGCGACGCCCAGGTAGAGGGCAGCGAGGGGGAGATGGAGAGCGGCTCCCGCCCGGTTGTCCTGTTCGGCGGCCGGTCCGTACGGTCCGATCCCGATGACGTGCTCGTAGGGGACCTCGACCTCGCGGAACGTCACGTCGTGGCTGCCGCTGGCCCGTAGCCCCATCTGGTCCCAGTGACCGGTGACGTCGATGCCGGGCGAGCCACCGGGCACCAGGAAGGTGCCCACCCGCGGCTCCGTCTCGTCGGTGGTCGCCCACACCAGGAACCAGTCCAGCCCGTCCGCCCCCGTCACGAACCGTTTGGTGCCGCTGATCGTCCAGCCGTCGGCGGTCCGCCGGGCGCGCGTCGCGGGCAACCCGCCCCGGGCGGGGGAGCCCAACTCGGGTTCCACGCGAGCGTGGTTGACGAGAACGGGCCGCTCCAGCGACTCCTTCGCCACGCGCGCGTACAGCTCTTCGGGCCAGTGCGGCTGCACGGCCTGCCGGGCGTGTGTGGTGAGCGTCATCGCCGCGATCAGCGCCACCGACGGGTCGCCCCGGCCCAGCGAGTGCAGGATGCGGGCGCTCTGCTCGACGCCGGCGCCCTGGCCGCCGTACCGCTTCCCGATTGTGGCGGTGAGGAGTCCGGCCTCATGCGCGATCTGGAGCGAATCGGCCGGGAAGGTGCCGGATCGGTCGTGGACGGGGGCCAGTTCGGCGATGCGGGCGATGACACTCCGATCGGTCACAGGGCCTTCTTCAGGTCGGTGTCGAGCGCGGTGGTCCAGAACGACTTCACGTCCAAGTGCTCCTTGAGGGCGCCGAGTTCGCTGAAGGCGTCGGCGACCTTCTGCTGGGAGGCGATCGTGTCGTCGCCCACCGTGCGGGCCTGGGTGGGCCGTTGCCTCTGCTGCGCGACCAGGTCGCTCTGGGCCTGGGCGACCGGCTGGTGCGTGTTGGCCGAGATCACCTTGGCGAAGGCGGCTTCACGTCCGTCACGGACGTACGCGTACGCCTTGGTGATCCGGGCGATCAGGTCGGCGACCGCCGCCTTCTGCGCCGGGCTCCTCAGCACGCTGTCCCGGGCCGACCAGAGGAAGTTGCCGGACAGGATGTCCGCGCCCGAGCCGACAGTGCGGGCGCCCTGCTGGTGGGCGGTGACGATCGAGGTGCCGTAGGAGGCGAAGGCGTCGATACTGCCGCCGTTGAGGGCGGCCAGGCCGTCGTTGGGCAGGAGCGGCTTGGCGTCCACGTCGGACCACTTCAGGCCTGCCTGCTTGAGCAGCTCGTAGAGGAAGTAGTGGGCGGTGGTGTTCTGGACGTAGCCGACCTTCTTGCCCTTCAGCCCGGCGATGTCGGTCACCTTGGAGCCTTTGGGGACGACGACCTCCTGGTTGAGCGTCGAGCCGCGCTGGACGGCGACGACCTTGAAGTTCGGCCTGCCGTCGGCCGCCGCGAAGAGGGGCGGGATCTCGCTGGAGGAGGCGACGTCCAGGGCTCCGGCGCGAATGGCCTGGAGCTGCTGGTCACCGCCCTGGAACACGCTCCATTTCACCTTGTACGGGGTGTCGTCGAGGTGGGCGAACTTCAGCACCGCCTCTTCGACCTTCCAGCCGGTGGCACCGACTTCGAGGGTGACGGAGCCGGACGCGGAGTCGGCCTTGGCGTTGCCTGCGCAGGCGGCCGCGAAGGGCAGCAGCAGGGCGAGGGCGGCGGCGGACGAGCGCAGGGTGCGGCGGAACAACACGGGATCTCCATAAGGGTGTTCTCAATCCGACGGGGGGCGTGGGGGTCAGGCGGCCCGGGAGGTCGCCGCGCGGTGGGCGAGTTCCTGGCGGACCAGCGGCAGGATGTGACGGGCGTAGTCGATCGCGTCGTTGAGCGGGTCGTAGCCGCGGATGGAGAGCAGGTCGCAGCCGATGTCCACGTAGTCGAGCAGCGCCTTGGCGACCGTCTCGGGGGAGCCGACCAGGGCGGTCGAGGCGCCGGCGGCGTTGGTGGCGACCGCGGGCGCGGTCCACAGGCAGCGGTCGTGGACCTCGCCCCGGTCGGCGATGTCGAGAAGGCGCTGGGAGCCGACGTTGGCGGGGCGGCCGGTGGTGCGGTAGTGGCGCAGCAACTCGGTGTTCCTCGCCTGGTCCTTGAGCACGCCGAGGGTGCGGTGGGCCTTTTCCCAGGCCAGTTCGTCGGTGGGTGCGATGATCGGGCGGAAGGACACCCAGATACGGGGGTGCGGGCGCCCGGCGGCATCCGCGACCGCGTTCACCGCGGCGATCTGCTCGGCGGTCTCCTTCAGCGGCTCGCCCCACAGCCCGAAGATGTCGCCCTGCTGTCCGCCGACCCGGTAGGCGTCCTGCGAGGAGCCGCCCACCGAGATCGGGACCAGCCCGTTCACCGGCTTCACATCGGAGTGGTAGCCCTCGAACTTGAAGTACTTGCCCTCGTGGGAGACGGGCCCGTCGGCCTGCCACACCTTCCTCAGGATCTGGATGTACTCGTCCGAACGCTCGTACCGTTCGGTCTTGTTGAGGTAGTCGCCCTCGCGGCGCTGCTCATCGTCGCTGCCGCCGGAGATGATGTGCAGGGTCAGCCGGCCGTCGCTGATCTGGTCGAGGGTGGCCAGCGCGCGGGCCGCGTGCGTGGGGAAGACGACGCCCGGGCGGTGGGCGAGGATGGGGCGGACCCGCTCGGTGTGGGTGGCGACGAACTGGGCGATCTGGAAGGCGTCCGGCGAGGCGGAGTGGTAGGCGACCAGGGTGTGGTCGAAGCCGCCGTCGTCCAGGGCACGGGCGTACTTGCGCAGATGGCGGACGTCGAGACCGGTCCGGCTGGACGCGGCCGGGCCCGAGGCCCCGGCGTCGGTGTGGACGGCGCTGATGAACTCGACAGGCATGAAGGGCTCCTACGTGACTACTTGAGAAGGGACGTGTCGGAGGACTTGGCCACGTCGACGTTCGGGTCGAGCACGCCGATGCTGTTCCTGAGGTCGGCCACGCCCTGCACGGTCTTGTTCACCTCCGCTGTGATGGGCAGGACCTCGCCGTACGCGGCCGAGGCGAGGGTCTTGGCGACGGTGGCGTCGGCGCCGTTGCGCTCCTCGATGGCCTTGGCGTAGGCGTCCTTGTGGGTGCTGGTCCACTTCAGGGCCGTTCCGAGGCGCTGCAGGAAGTCGGAGAGGGCCGTCTTCTTCGAGGAGTCGGCGAGGGCCTTCTCGGAGGCGTTGACGTAACCGATGCCGCTGACGCGGCCGTCGCCGCCGTCGACGAGGAGCCTGCCACCCTGCTCCAGGCCCACGGCCTGGTAGACGCCGAAGGTCGCCCAGATCTTGATCTTTCCGGACGCGAAGGCTGCTTGCGCGTCCGTCGGCAGCAGGTACTGGACCTTGACGTCCTTGTAGCTGAGGCCGTTCCGCTTGAGCACGTTGGCCAGCAGATACTCCGAGACGCTGCCCTTGGCCGAGGACACCACGACCTTCTGGCCCTTGAGGTCCTTGACACCGTCGATTCCGGAGTCCTTGCGGACGACGATCCCGACATGGGTGCCGTCGTTCTTCAACGCGGCGATGTTCTTGATCCTCACCCCGCCGCTGAGCGCCTGCAGTGCCGGCAGGTCGGCCGAGAACCCGGTGTCGGCGGCGCCCGCCTGCACGGCCTGGTAGAGCGGGGCCGCGCCTTGGAACTCGGCCCACTTCACCCGGTACTTGGCGCCCTTGAGGGCATCGGAGGCGGCGACGATCGTCTGCAGGGTCTTGGCCTGGTCGCCGATGGTCAGAGTGACCTGCCGCGACGAGGAGGCGTCCGCCGAGGAGTCCGCGCCGCAGGCGGTGAGTGCCACCACGGCGGAGAGGCTCAACGTGGCGGCGGCGATGGTGCGGATCACGAGGGGGTCCCTTCCAGGGCATGGGTCACGCCGAGCCAGTTCAGGAGGCGGGCTCGCAGGATCACGAACTCGGGGGCGGTCAGATCGCGGGGGCGCGGCAGTTCGACGGTCAGCTCATGCGCGATACGTCCCGCGTCCATCACCAGGACTCGGTCGGCGAGCAGCAACGCCTCCTCCACGTCATGGGTGACCAGGAGGATCGCGCAGCCGTGCAGCCGCCACAGCTCGGCGACCAGTTGCTGCACCTTGCCGCGGGTCAGCGCGTCCAGCGCACCGAACGGCTCGTCCAACAGCAGCAGTTCGGGCTCGCGCACCAAAGCGCGGGCGAGCGAGACGCGCTGCGCCTGGCCGCCGGAGAGGGTCTTGGGCCAGACCGTGGCCCGGTCCGCGATGCCGACCTCGTCGAGCGCCTTGACCGCGAGGGCCCTGTCGGGCCGTCCGGGCAGACCGAGGACGACATTGCGCCACACCTTCAGCCAGGGCAGCAGCCGCGGCGACTGGAAGGCGGCACTGCGCCGCGCCGGTACGGTCACCTCGCCGCCGATCTCGTCGTCGAGCCCGGCGAGGATCCTCAACAGCGTCGACTTGCCGCAGCCGCTGTGCCCGAGGAGGGCGACGAACTCGCCCTCGCGGATGTCGAGATCGAGGTCGTGCAAAACGGTGTTGCCGTCGAAGGCCCGCGAAAGGCCCCTGATCTCCACACTGTTGGGCATCTCTAGGCCTCGCCCTCGAAGTTGGCCCGCCAGGTCAGCAGGCGCCGTGACAAGATCCGGACGGCGAAGTCGCAGGCCAGGCCCAGCAGTGCGTACACGACGAGACAGAGCACGATGACGTCCGTGCGGAAGTACTGCTGGGCGTTGCTCATCAGATAGCCCAGGCCCTGGTCGGCGTTCACCTGCTCGGCGAAGACAAGCGCCAGCCAGGCCGTCGACAGCGCGTACCGCAGCCCCACCAGAGCACCGGGCAGCGCGCTCGGCAGGATCACGTACGTGATCAGCCCGAGCCGACCGAGGCCCATCATCCGTGCCGCCTCGACGAGTTGGGCGTCCGTGGAGCGGATGCCGCCGTAGATGTTGAAGTACAGCGGGTAGGTCACCCCGAGTGCGACCAGCGCGATCTTCGGGGTCTCCTCGATGCCGAACCAGACGATGAACAGCGGGATGAGGCCCACCCAGGGGATCGCCCTGAACATGCCCATCGAGGAGTCGATGACGTCCTCGCCGAGCCGGAACAGACCGGCGAGGAGGGACAGGCTCAGGGCGACGCTCGCGCCGATCGCGAAACCGATGGCGGCGCGGCGGCCCGATGCGGCGATGGCGCTGGGCAGTTCACCGTTCTTCGTCAGCTCGACGGCCTGGCGTACGACGTCCACGGGGGAGGCCAGCACGGACTCGGGGAGCACTCCGGTGGCCGACGTCAGGAACCACAGCAGTACCAGGCCGACCGGGCCTGCCGATCGGCGGACGGAACGGGGGACGCTGAAGCGGCGGCCGGTCCTGGCGGTGCCGCGGATGGTGACGCGGGCGGACGGCTCGGGCGCCTCGGGGAGGTCCTGTTTCGACAGCACCCCCGCGGTGAGTGGGTTCGTCGTCATGGCGGGTTCCTTCGGGAGATCAGGAGTCAGGAGGGCGACGGACCGGTCGCGGCCGGGCGGTCGGGGTCGGCGGACCAGGCGGACCAGGAACCGGGGAAGAGGACCGCCTCGAACCCGGCGATCTCCAGCGCCGCGATCTGATGGGCGGCGGTGACGCCCGAGCCGCAGTAGACGCCGATCCGGGTGGAGTCGGTCGCGCCCTTCTCCTCGAATCGCTTGCGCAGTTCGTCGGCGGGCAGGAAGGTCCCGTCGCCCGCGAGATTCTCCCCGGTGGGCGCGGACACAGCGCCCGGGATGTGTCCTGCCCGTGGGTCCACCGGCTCCGCCTCGCCTCGGTAGCGCTCGGCCGCTCGTGCGTCCAACAGCAGCCCACTGAAGGCGAGTTCGGCGGCACCGTCGGCATCGGTGACAGGCAGACCGCCCGCACGCAGGACGACGTCCCCGGGCCGGGGCTCGACCGGGACACCGGACTCCAGCGGCAGCCCGGCCGATCGCCAGGCCCCCAAGGCCCCGTCAAGCAGGCTGACATGAGCCACACCGGCGTATCGCAGCAGCCACCAGGCCCGTGCGGCTGCGGTGTTGCCCAAGTCGTCGTGCACGACGACCGGTTGGCCCTCGCGCAGGCCCCACCTCCGGGCCGAGGTCTGCAACTCTGCGATGTCCGGCAGCGGATGCCGGCCGCCCTCGGGGGACGGCGGCGCCGCCAACTCACGGTCCAGGTCGACGAAGACCGCGCCCGGGATGTGGCCGTCGGCGTAGTGATCGCGGCCGTGCGGGTCGCCCAGGGCCCAGCGCACGTCCAGGACGAGCGGAGGCGTGTCGGAAGCGAGCCGCTGACGGAGTTCGGCGACGGAGACGGTGACGCTCATGCGAGATCTCCCTCGGCGATCGTGGGCAGGTCGGCCGACAGCCGCAGCCGCTCCAGGAACAGCACGACCGTGGCGGCGGCCGTACGGTGCAGGGCGTCGTTGAGGACGTCGTGCCGACCGTTGTGGAAGGTCACGGTCCGGACGGTCGGGTGGCCCTCGTACGCGCGGAAGGCGTTCTCGACCGGGCTCACCGCGTCGTCCTTGCCGTGCAGGGCCAGTACCGGCACGCGGACCTCGTCGAGCCGGGGCTCGGGGAGGTCCGGGATGATGTCCAGAGCTCCCCGCCGGAACTCCGGGTCATGGGTGAGGCGGCTCCGATGAGTGGGGCAGGCGGTGCGGGCCTCGACCTCTTCCTCCCAACTTCCCGACGTCCAGGGGGCGGTGGGCAGTCCTGCCAGGATCAGCGCATCCACGCCCGCGGTCTGCTCGGCGGCGAGATGGGCGGCGTACAGGGCGCCGGTGTCGGAGCCGACCAGCACCTTCGGGCCGGGCAGCGACTCGTCGGCCAGCAGCTTGGCGGCCTCGTCGAGCAACGAGGGGTCGGCCGAGGCGTCGCCGAGGGCGCGCACCCGGTAGGCGTCGAAGGCGAGCCGGCGGCCGAACCGCTCGTACACACCACCGTGTTCACCACGCCCCGCCAGCACGATCAACGTGCCGCGTGTGGCGAGACCTTCGGGTTCGTCCCAGGAGAAGGATGCGGACATGAGGGGGCAACTCCGGTTCAGGGCAGGTGGCACATGAGGCGAAACGGACGCAGGCAGGCAGCCGAAAAGAGCAGACGGGACGGGCTGTCACGTGTCAGCGCGGAACGGCGAAGGGCGTGATCAGCTCAGAAAGCGGCGGACGGCCGGAGGGAAGTCAGCGACAGCGCGCGCTGCACGCCACGCCGAAGTCGATGACTCGGCGCTGCGTCAGAAGGGCAGCGGAAGCGGTCGCGTGCAACATGCGCCCATCATGACCGGGCCTCACCGACCGCGTCCAACGATGATTCCGCATCGAAACCGATCAGGGATCGCAATCGATCGACGTCAGCGGCTAGTGTCGCGGCATGGTCCGACCCGTCCTCGACATCGTCGCCCTGCGCAGCCTGACCGCGATAGCCGACTGCGGCGGCTTCCACCGCGCCGCGCAGGTGCTCTCGCTCAGCCAGTCGGCGGTCAGCCAGCATGTCCGCAAGCTGGAGAAGACCCTGGGGCGTCCGGTCGTCGAACGCGAGGGCAGGCGTACCCGGTTCACCCCGGAGGGCAGGTTGCTGCTGGAGCAGGCCCGGCGCATCCTCGCCGTGCACGACGAGGCCGTGCGCGCCCTGCTCGAAGCGGACGGCGACACCGTCACCGTCGGCACCACCGAGCACGCGGCCGACCAGTTCCTGCCCCGGCTGACCGCCGCCGTGGAGCAGGTACGGCCCGGCTGCCGGGTTCGTTTCCGCATCGACCGCTCCGCGCGGCTGGTGGAGGCGGTCGAGCGGGGCAGCGTGGATGTCGCCGTCTACGTCACCGAGGCCGCGGCCACCGAGGGCACCCGGGTCGGCGGCCTCCCCCTCACCTGGCACGCCGTGCCTGGCTGGCAGCGGCCGCCCGCGCCCGCGCCCGTCCCGCTGGTCGCCATCGAGGACCCCTGCGCCATCCGCCGGCGCGCCATCGCCACCCTCGCCGCACACGGAGTGCCCGCCGCGGTCGTCGGTGACGCCGGCTATCTCGCGGGCGTCCTCGACATCGCCCGCACCGGCCAAGGCGTCGCCCTGCTCGCCGCGGTCGGCCCCGCCCCGGACGGCCTCACGCCCTACGACGGCCTGCCCTCGGTCACCCCCATCCCCATGAGCGCCCTGGCCCGCCCGGGTGCGGACCCGGCGACGGCGGAGGCGGCCTTCGCGGCCGTACGGGAGCTGTTGCGCGAGGAGTGAGCTCGTGGCGCGCCCCGAGCCGATCACTCCGCGCCCGCCCGGTCCACAATGGCGGCATGACATGGATCTCCGGGCTGGCCGGCGGGCTGCTGCTGGTCGTTCTGGGCGTCAACGTCCTGCGCACCCTGGTGGTGCCGCGAGGTCTGTACTCGGTACTGGTGTTCCGGCTGTGGTGGCTGCTGCGGCGCCTGTTGCGGCTGGCGGCGCCGCGCGGGGGCTACGACGCCATCGACCGTGCGCAGACCTGGCTCGCTCCGCTGATCCTCATCGGCATGCTCACGACCTGGCTCGGTGGAGCGCTGGTCGGCTTCGGGCTGCTCTTCCACGCCGTGTCCGGGCTGGCCTGGGGCAATGCCTTCCGGGAGGCCGGCTCCAGCCTCTTCACCCTCGGCTTCGCCAGCGGCGACCGACTGCGCCTGTCCGCGCTCGACTTCATGGCCGCGTCCACCGGACCCGTCCTCATCGCCCTGCAGATCGCCTATCTGCCCACGCTCTACGCCGCCTACAACCGTCGTGAGCTGGAGGTCACCCTGCTCCAGTCACGGGCCGGCGAACCCGCGTGGGGCCCGGAGATCCTGGCCCGGCAGTGGCTCGTCGACACCGAGACCGCGCTGCCCGAGCTGTACGCGAACTGGGAGCGGCTGGCCTCCGACGTCGGGGAGAGCCACTCCACGTACCCCGTCCTGGTGGCCTTCCGCTCGCCCCGCCCGTACCGCCACTGGCTGGTCGGCCTGATCGCCGTCATGGACGCGGCGGCCCTTCAGCTCGCGCTGACCCCGCGCACCGCCCCGCCCCAGGCACGGCTGGTGCTGCGGGCAGGGTTCACGGCGCTGCGCGACATCGCGCGTGCCCTGCGCGTCCCCTTCGACCCCGACCCCGCCCCGGAGGCCCCCATCCGGCTCGTGTACGCCGATTTCGAGGCCGCGGTCGACATGCTGGAGGCCACGGGCTTCCGCGCCGAACGCCCCACCGCCGAGGCCTGGCCCCACTTCCACGGCTGGCGCGTCAACTACGAGGCGATCGCCTACGACCTGTGCCGCCGCTGCGACGCGGTACCCGCCCTGTGGACCGGTCCCCGCGACTTCGCCTCGGCACCGATCCCACCGCGCAGACCGGCGGACCGCAGACCGAACGAGGACCGCACCGAGCCGCCCCGAGCGCC
Source organism: Streptomyces sp. NPDC005648 (assembly GCF_040605395.1). Taxonomy (NCBI): domain Bacteria; kingdom Bacillati; phylum Actinomycetota; class Actinomycetes; order Kitasatosporales; family Streptomycetaceae; genus Streptomyces; species Streptomyces sp. NPDC005648. The sequence goes on from NZ_JBEXCS010000021.1 coordinate 91,212, forward strand.
GGGGTCGGCGGGCTGATCCGACCGGGGCCGGGTCGGTTGCGGCGGTCGGCCGTGAGCGGATCCCGGTGTGTGTGGGCGGCCGGTCCCGCCTCGTCGTCGTTCAGCCCGGCGCCACCGCGGCCACCAGGCAGGCGATGCCGACGGCCAGTACGGCGGCGATCAGCAGAGCCGTCATGACTCACGCCCCCGCGACCGCTGCCGGCTGCGGGAAGGTGACGCCGGTCAGTTCCTCGGAGACGGTCCACAGGCGGCGGGCGGTCGCCGGGTCGCTGGCCGCCGCCGAGCGGCCGACGAGGGTGGGGGCGCCGCGCATCTCGCCGAAGCCGTCCGGGCCGACGTAGCTCGCGCCGGGCAGGTCCTGGACGGCGGCGTACAGGGTGGGCAGGGCGCCGGCCCTGCTGTCCTGGGCCATGACCCGGTTGCCCACCCGCATCAGGGCGCGGCGCAGTGAACTGCCGTCGTGGCTCTGGAGGTTGGTGGCCGCGTACCCGGGGTGGGCGGCCAGGGCGCGGACGGAGGAGCCCGACTCGGCGAGCCGGCGCTGGAGTTCGAGGGTGAACAGCAGATTGGCCAGCTTGGACTGGCTGTAGGCCGTGATGGGCGCGTACTCGCCGGTGAGGTGAAGGTTGTCGAAGTGGATGTACGGGGTGCCCGGCATCCGGTGCGCACCGGAGGACACGGTCACCACCCGGTCGGTGATGTGCGGCAACAGCAGGTTCGTCAGGGCGAAGTGGCCGAGGTGGTTGGTGCCGAACTGCATCTCGAAGCCGTCCTTGGTGCGGCTCTCGGGGATGTTCATCACGCCGGCGTTGTTGACGAGCAGATCCAGGTCGCCCCGCCAGCTCGCCGCGAACTCGCGCACGGAGGCCAGGTCCGCCAGATCGAGGCGGCGCACCTCCACGCTCCCGCCGACGCCCGCCGCGGCGGCCTCGCCGCGCTTCGGGTCCCGGACGGCGAGCACGACATGCGCGCCCGCGCCGGCCAGCGCCTCGACGGTGGCGATGCCGAGTCCGCTGTTGGCGCCGGTGACCACGGCCGTACGGCCGCTCTGGTCGGGGATGTCGGTGATGTTCCACTTGCTGGGTGCGGTCTTGCCTGTCTCAGTAGCCATGTCTCGAATGTAGGCGCCGCCTACAATGCTGTCAATGACAACAATGGTGACGGTGCCAACAATGTAGGCGCCACAAACATGGTGGCTACACTTGCGTCCATGCACCCCCGCTCTCGCCGCTATCACCACGGAGACCTGCGCGCCGCGCTGCTGGACCGCGCCGAGCAGACACTCAAGGAGAAGGGCCCGGCCGCGCTGTCCCTGCGCGAGCTCGCCCGCGACCTCGGTGTCAGTCATGCCGCGCCCAGCCGTCACTTCAAGGACAAACAGGCGCTGCTGGACGCCCTGGCCCTGACCGGCTTCGAGCGGATGGCCGACGTGCTGGAGGCGTCACAGGGGAGCGTCGGGGGGACCTTCGCGAAGCAGGTCGACGCGGTGGTCCGGGCATATGTGGGCTTCGCCCGGGAGAACGCCGCGCTGCTCGACCTGATGTACGCGGTGAAGCACGATCCGACGGCCTCGGAGGACCTGGTGGAGGCCGTCGGGCGCTGGTCGGAGATCATCGAGCGGCTCGTGGCGGAGGGGCAGCGCCGCGGTGAGGTGCGGGAGGGCCCGATGGAGCGTGTCGGTCTGCCGGTGTTCGCCGTCCTGCACGGCTACGCCGACCTCGCCGCCGCCGGCATGATCCCCCCGGAGGCCGCCGAGCACGGCCTGGACGAGGTGATCGCGTTCGTCCTGCGCGGCTGCGCGCCGGACCGGCCCTCCTGAGGGCCGAATCAGCCTTGCCGTGAGCCTGTGGAGGCTCCGATCAGCCTTCCTCGGCTCGGGCGGCGTCCTCGGCCAGCATCCGCGTCAGCGCGTCGCGCTGCAGCGGCAGGACCGCGGCGTGCAGGTCGCGCCCCTTCTGTGTCAGGGTGACCCACACGCCGCGCCGGTCCTCCACGCATACGGAGCGCTCGACCAGACCGTCCTTCTCCAGCCGGCCGATCAGCCGGGACAGCGCGCTCTGGCTGAGGTGCACCCGTCCCACCAGGTTCTGCACCCGGCACTGGTCGCCCTCCTCGGGCGCCTCGGAGGCGAGGAGGTCGAGCACCTCGAAGTCGCTCGCGCCGAGGCCGTGCGGGTGCAGCACCCGGTCGATCTCGCACATGGTGCGCGCGTGCACGGACAGAATGGTCCGCCACTGCTCCTCGAGGCCGGTGCCCGCCGTTTTCGCCGCCATACCCGCACGGTAACACCGAATCCGCCTTTTGTTGTATGTACAACTAGTGCGGACGCATGGAGTTGTGCGGTCCTCAGGCGACCGGGTCCTGGAGCAGCCCGATCAGATTGCCGTCCGCGTCCTTGAGGGAGGCGATCAGACGGCCGTTGCCCACGTCGCGAACGTCCTCCACCAGCTCGGCGCCCGCCTCGACCAGCGCCGCGAGCCGCCCCCGGATGTCGGACACATGCCAGTAGGGCACCGCGCCCGTGAGGCCCTGCGCATGCCCGTTGGGGTTGAGGCCGATGTCCTGGCCGGCCGCCTTGAAGCCGACGTAGTACGGCTGGTCCGCGTAGGGCTCCACCTCCAGCAGGGCGCTGAACAGGGCCTTCGCCCGGGCGAGGTCCTTGACGGGGTAGATGATCGTGTGGACGCCGTCGGTCATGACGTACTCCTCGGTGAGCGGTGGACCGACGGATTTCGCCGGTGGTCCCACGCTAGGCCGGGGGAGCGGGGGTGGCTTCTCGAATCCTGACCGCTTACGGATCACGCGGTTCACAGGATGGTGCGAGGTGGCTCGTGGAACCGGTCCCCGGCCGGGAGTCCGGTTTGCCGGGCACCTCTTACGTCGAGTCGCGCTTCACCAGTTCCGTCGGCAGGATCACCGCCGCCGGGTCCTCGCCGCCGATCTGTGCCAGCAGCACCCGCACCATCTCGGCGCTGATGCGGTCGTAGGGCTGGCGGATGGTCGTGAGGGCGGGGGTGGCCTCGATCGCGGCGCTGGAGTCGTCGAAGCCGCCCACGGACACGTCCTCGGGCACCCGGCGGCCGGCCCGGTGCAGCGCCGTGAGGGCGCCCTGGGCCATCAGGTCGGAGGCCACGAACACGGCGTCCATGTCCGGGGCCCGCGCCAGCAGCCGTTCGGCGCCCGCCTCGCCGCTGGCCCGGCTGTAGTCGCCGGAGACGATCAGCCGCTCGTCGATCTCGACACCGGCCTCGGTGAGGACCTCCTTGTAGCCGGCGAGCCGGTCGACACCGCCGGGGGTGTCCAGGGGGCCGCTCACCATGCCGATGCGGCGGCGGCCCAGCGACAGCAGATGGCGGACCATGTCACGGGCGCCGTCCCGGTCGTCCGCGGCCACGTAACTCACCTTGGAACCCAGGCCCATCGGCTTGCCGCACTGTACGAGGGGCACCCCCGCCTTGTGCAGCTCCTCCGCGACCGGGTCCCCGGAATGGCTGGAGACCAGCAGCACACCGTCGACGTGACCGGCGGTGATGTAGCGCGTTATGCGCCGCCGTTCGTCCTTCGTGCCCGCCAGCATCAGCAGCAGGGGGATGTCGTGCGCCGCCAGCGCCTGGGTGCAGGCGCTCAGCAGCACATTGAAGTTGGGGTCCTCGAAGAACCGCTCCTGAGGCTCCGTCAGCAGGAAGCCCACGGAGTCGGACCGCCCGGTGATCAGTGAGCGCGCGTGCCGGTTGACGACGTAACCGGTCTTGCGGATCGCCGCGTTGACCGCCTCGGCGGCGGACGGGCTGACGTAGTGCCCGCCGTTGAGCACCCGGGAGACGGTGCCCCGCGAGACACCCGCCTCGCGGGCCACGTCGTGGATCGTCGGCGGCTTGCGTCGGCCCCCCGTGTTGCTCATGGTCATGACTTTACGGCTCCGGAGAGCAGATCGAGGCTCCAGAACCGCTGGATGACCAGGAAGAGCGCGATCAGCGGGATCACCGCGAGGAACGCGCCCGTGATCACCAGGGTGTACAGCGCCGGTGTGTTGGAACCCTGTTCCAGGAGCGTGTACAGACCGACCGTGATCGGGAACTTCTCGTCGTCGCTGAGCATGATGAACGGCAGCAGGAAATTGTTCCACACGGCCACGAACTGGAACAGGAACACCGTCACCAGGCCGGGCACCATCATCGGCAGCGCGACCCGGGTGAAGATCCGCCACTCGCTCGCGCCGTCCATCCGGCCGGCCTCCACCACGTCGGCGGGCACGGCGGCGGCCGCGTAGATCCGGGCGAGGTAGACACCGTACGGCGACAGGATCTGCGGCAGCAGCACGGACAGGTAGGAGTCCGTGAGGTCCGCCTTCGCCAGCAGCAGGTACTGCGGGATGGCGAGGATGACCGGCGGCATCAGCACACCCGCGAGCAGCACGTTGAACATCGTCTCGCGACCGCGGAAGCGGTATGTCGCGAGGGCGTAGCCGCTGAACGCCGACACGCACGACGACAGCAGCGCGCCGACGACGGCGTAGAGGGCGGAGTTGCCCATCCACTTCCAGTAGACGCCGTCGCGGTAGGCGCTGAGCTCCTTGACGTTGTCGACGAAGCCCGTGCCCGGCAGGAACGTGAAGGTGGAGAACAGTTCGCGCCCGGACTTGGTGGACGCGATGACCACCCACGCCACCGGCAGCAGCGTGTAGATCGCGCCGAGCACGAGGGTGATCGTCGGGACCAGTGCGATACGGCGGCGCACGGGCGGGCGACCCCGGGCGGCACCGGTCGTGCCGGCCGCCGCGGGCGCCTTTGGTACGGCGAGGGAACTCATCGCGTCGCCTCCTGCTTCTGACGGCGGTTCGCGGCCCGCAGGAAGCCGAAGGACAGGACGAGCGTGGCCAGCGCGATGATCACGGCCTCCGCGGCCGCCTGGTAGATGTCGCCGTTGCGGAACGCGTCCTGGTACACGTTCATCAGCGGACTCCAGGTCAGCGGCAGGGAGTTGGTGAGCGGCTTGAGGGTCATCGGCTCGTTGAACACCTGGAGCGTCGCGATGATCGAGAAGAAGAACGTCAGCACCAGCGAGGGCGCCACCATCGGGATCTTGATCCTGAGGGCGATCTGCAGCGGTGTGGCGCCGTCCAGCTTCGCCGCCTCGTACACCTCGGCGGGGATCGACCGCAGCGAGGTATAGATGACGATCATGTTGAAGCCGGTGCCGCCCCACACCGCGATGTTCGACATGGCGAGATACAGCGGGCCGCCGTCCAGGAGGTTGGGCTGCGGCATGTGCAGCCTCTCCAGGACGTAGTAGAACGGGCTGACGTCCGGCAGGTAGAGGAAGCCCCACAGCAGCGCCGCCACCACGCCGGGGATGGCGTACGGCAGGAAGATCGCGAGCCGGGTGAAGGGGGCGAGGCGCACCTTGTCCGAGTCGAGCATCAGCGCGAAGAGCAGGGCGAGGCCGAGCATCACCGGGACGACGAGGCAGCCGTAGCCGAGGACGCGCAGCGCGCCGTGGCCCAGCTCGCTGTCGGTGAGGGTGTCCGTGTAGTTCTCCAGGCCGGCCCAGACCTCCTTGCGGGCGCCGGAGCCCAGGCCGAGACCGGAGACGTGCACCTTGCGGAAGCTGAGATAGACCGCGTAGCCGATGGGCAGCGCGAAGAACAGCGCGAACAGGACGGTCGCGGGGAGGAGGAAGCCGTACGGGGCCCCCTTGACCCCGTACGACCTCCGGCGGGTGGTGCTGCTCACTGGGAGACCTCGAAGCCCTGCTTCTTCATGTCGGCGACCGTGGCGTCCTGCATGGTGTTCAGGGCGGCGGAGAAGTCCGACTTGTTCTTCGCGGCGGCGCCGAAGGCGTCGTTGAAGGTGGTGTAGGCGACGTTCACGTTCGGGCCCCAGGCCGAGGGCGCCGTGGTCTTCGCGATCTCGGCGGCCTTGGTGTAGAAGTCCGGCTGGTTCGAGAAGTACGCCGGCGGGCTCGCGAAGGCGCCGCTGGTCTGGGCGTTGGTGGCGGCCGGATAGATGCCGCTGTCCTTGGCCAGCGCCTGCAGGGCTGCGCCGTCGGTGTTCAGCCACGCGGCGAACTCGGCCGCGGCCTCCTTGTGCGCGGAGTCCGTGGTGACGGCGGTGGAGGATCCGCCCCAGCTGCCGGTGACGTTCTCGCCGGCGGACCACTGGGGGAGCGGGGCCATGGCCCACTTGCCCTGGGTCTGGGGTGCGGCCGTGGTCAGCGTGCCCGGCGCCCACACCGCGGAGACCCAGGCGATCTGCTTGCCGGTGTTGAGGGCCTTGTTCCAGGACGGCGTGTACATCGGCTGGTTGTCGATGGCGCCCTCCTTGACCAGACCGCCCCAGAAGTCGGCGACCTTCTTGGTGGCCGCGTCGTTGATGGCGACCTTCCACTTGTCGCCGGAGGTCGTCCACCACTTGGCGCCGGCCTGCTGGGCCAGACCCGCGAAGAGGCCGGAGTCGTTGGCGGAGAACGTGGTCAGGTCCTTGTCCGGCGCCTTCTTCTTCAGCGCGCGGGCGGTCTCGGCGAACTGCTCCCAGGTGGTGGGGATCGTGAGGCCGTACTTCTTGAAGAGGTCCTGGCGGTAGTAGAACATCATCGGGCCGATGTCCTGCGGCACCGCGTAGACCGCGTCCGTGCCCAGCGTGGTCTGCTGCCAGACGCCGGACGCGAACTTGGACCTCGCGTCGCCGACGTCCTTCGCTATGTCGGCCAGCGCGTCATTGCTGACCAGTGTCGGCAGCGCCTGGTACTCGGCCTGCACCAGGTCGGGTGCCTTCTTCGCCTTGTGCGCGGTGAGGATCTTGGTGACCAGTGTGTCGCCGGACGCCTGCTTCTTCACCGTGACCGTGATCCGGTCCTTCTTGCCCGGGCCCTTGTTCCACAGGTCCACGACCTTGTCCATGCCGGGCGTCCAGGTCCAGTACGTCAGCGAGACCGGCCCCGACGCGGTCTTGCTGTCGCTGTCGGACGAGCCGCAGGCGGCGAGTGCGGTGGCGCCGAGGGCAACGGCGATGGTGGATGCTGCCGTTCGACTGAGCCGAGTGCGCTTCGTGTTGGGCATGGATCTCTCCCCTGACCTGGGTCCCCGCCTCATGCGGAAACCTGCCATGCGAATCACAGGAGCCGGGCCCCCGCCCGTGGCGAGGACCTGCGGTGCTGCTCTGTGAGCGTTCACAGTAGAGAAACATCCCGGACACTTGTCAATGGTTGTTGCTGTGCGGTTATGTTGGGCTCGCACCGCCACCGCAGTGTGTGCACGTTCCCACATGATCGACGCAACGGGAGAGATCCATGCCGGAGACCAGCCCCAGGGGCCTCACCAGGCTCGCCTTCGGTGGGGACTACAACCCCGAGCAGTGGCCGGAAAGCGTCTGGCAGGAGGACGTCCGGCTGATGCGGGAGGCCGGCGTCACGATGGTGAGCGTCGGAATCTTCTCCTGGGCGCTGCTGGAGCCCGCGCCCGGGTCGTACGACTTCGGCTGGCTCGACCGGATCATCGACCTGCTGCACGCACACGGCATACGCGTCGACCTGGGCACCCCCACCGTCTGCCCGCCGGCCTGGTTCTACCGCGCCCACCCCGAGGCGCTGCCGGTGAGCCGCGAGGGCGTGCGCTACGAGTTCGGCTCCCGCGCCGCCATCTGTCACAGCGACGCCGACTACCGCACGGCCGCCGCGGCGATCACGACCAGGCTCGCCGAGCGCTACGGCGACCACCCGGCACTGGCGATGTGGCACGTGCACAACGAGTACGGCGTCCCCGTCTCGGCCTGTTACTGCGACTCCTGCGCCGCCCACTTCCGCCGCTGGCTGCGGTCGACGTACGAGACGGTCGACGGTGTCAACGAGGCCTGGGGCACCGCCTTCTGGGGCCAGCGCTACACCGGCTTCGAGCAGATCAACCCGCCGCGGGCGACCCCGACGGCCGTGAACCCGGCCCAGGCGCTGGACTACAAGCGCTTCGCCGACGCCACCATGCGCGAGAACTTCGTGCGGGAGCGGGACATCCTGCACCGCCTCTCGCCGGGCGTCCCGGTCACGACGAACTTCATGACCGCCCTGAGCCAGTGCGACTCCGTCGACTACTGGGCCTGGGGCCGAGAGGTCGACCTCGTCACCAATGACCACTACCTGATCACCGACGGCCGCCGCACCCATGTGAACCTCGCGATGGCCGCCGACCTCACCCGGTCCGTGGCCTCCGGCGCCCCCTGGCTGCTCCTGGAGCACTCCACCTCGGGCGTCAACTGGCAGCCCCGCAACCCCGCCAAGGCCCCCGGCCAGATGGCCCGCAACTCCCTCGCCCATGTGGCCCGCGGCTCCGACGGCGCCCTGTTCTTCCAGTGGCGGCAGTCCCGGCGGGGTGCCGAGAAGTTCCACTCGGCGATGCTCCCGCACGGCGGCACCGACACACGGGTGTGGCGCGAGGTCGTCGAGCTCGGCGCCTGCCTCGACTCCCTGAGCACCGTCCGCGGCACCCGCACCGAGGCCGATGTCGCCGTGCTGTGGGACTGGCACTCCTGGTGGGCGCAGAAGCTCGAATGGCGCCCGAGCGAGGACCACGACCCGCGCGAGCGCGCCGACGCCTTCTACGAGGCCCTCTACGACCGCCACCTCACCGTCGACTTCGCTCACCCGGAAAGCGACTTGTCGAGGTATCCCCTTGTCGTCGTGCCCGCGCTCTACCTGATGACGGAGGCGGCCGGGAACAACCTCAGGGAGTACGTCGAGAGGGGCGGCACCCTCGTCGTCTCGTACTTCTCCGGCATCGTCGACGAGCACGACGCGGTCCATCCGGGCGCCTACCCGGGCGCGCTCCGGGACGTGCTCGGTCTGACGGTCGAGGAGTTCTCGCCGCTGCTGCCGGGCCGGTCGGTGCGGATCACCGGGCCGGACGGCTCCGAACTCGCCGGCGACGTCTGGACCGAGTTCGTGGTGCCGCGTGGCGCGGAGACCGTGTGGACGTACGCCGACGGCCTCACCGAGGGCCACCCGGCCGTCACCCGGCACCACCTCGGCGAGGGGACCGCCTGGTACGTCTCCACCCGCCTCGGCTCCGCGGGCCTGGACGCGCTGCTGGGCTGGGCGATCGAGGACGCGCGGATCACGCCCCTCGCCGACCTGCCCCGCGATGTGGAGGTCGTGCGCCGCACCGGTGAGTCGGGCAGCTATCTGTTCGCGATCAACCACACCGCCTCGGACGCCAAGGTGCCGCTGGAGACCCACGGCACCGAACTGCTGACCGGGGAACGGGCCGCGGGCCGCCTCGCGGTCCCCGCCGGAGCCGTCCGGGTCGTACGACTCGACGGCTGAGCCGAACCCCCCTCCGCCCGCGCGTGCCACGAGAGCCGCGGGCGGAGGGGCACCCCCTCCGGGTGCCACCGGAGGGACACCCCCAACGGGGAGATCCCCACTGGAGGGGATGCCCCGTCCCCGCACGTCGAAGGGACGACGGACGACGATGTTCCATCCCAGACGCACACTGAGGGCCCTGCTGCTGCCGCTCGTGGCCGGGCTCGCCCTGATCGCCCTGCCCGCCCCCGCCGCGCAGGCGGCGAGCACCCTCACCAACGGCGGATTCGAGTCCGACGGCGCGGGTGTGGCCGCACCGGCCGGCTGGTCCGAGTACGGCGACACCGGCGCCTCGTACACCGAGTCCGGTGGGCACAGCGGGAGTTACCGCCTGTCCCACTACGCGTCGTCCGCCTACAAGGTGGAGACGTACCAGTACCTCTCGGGGCTGACCGACGGGAAGTACACGCTCACCGCCTGGACCCGCTCCAGCGGCGGGCAGAATTCCGCCTACATATCCCTGAAGAACTGCGGCAGTTCGGAACAGAGGACCGATCTGCCGGTCTCCGCCAGCAGCTGGGTCCGCATTGTCACGTCGATCAATGTGACCAACAACCAGTGCACCATCAGCATCAACAGTGACGCGAACGCCGGCAACTGGATCAATGTCGACGACCTGACCTTCACATCTGGATCGACCGGCCTGTCGATCAAGGGTGCCGACATCTCGTCCCTCGCCAAGAGCGAGGCCCTCGGCGGCGTATACAAGACCAGCTCCGGGACCACCGGTGACGCGGTCACCCTCCTCAAGAACGCCGGCATGAACTACGCGCGCCTCAAGGTCTGGGTCAACCCGGCCGACGGCTACAACAACAAGACGCGGGTGCTCGCCATGGCCAAGCGCGTCAAGGCCGCCGGCATGAAGCTCCTGGTCGACTTCCACTACTCGGACACCTGGGCCGACCCGGGCAAGCAGACCAAGCCGGCCGCGTGGTCGTCACACACGTACAGTCAACTCAAGACCGACGTGTACAACCACACGTACGACGTGTTGAACGCCTTGAAGGCCCAGGGCACCACCGCCGACATGGTGCAGGTCGGCAATGAGATCAACGGCGGCATCCTGTGGTCCGAGGGCTCCACCGACAACTGGTCCCAGCTGGCCGGTCTGCTCAACTCCGGCTACAGCGCGGTCAAGGCGGTCTCCTCCGGCACCCAGGTCGCCCTGCACCTGGCCAACGCCGGTGACGACTCCACCGTCCGCTGGTGGTTCGACAACGCCAAGACCTACGGCATCAACTACGACGTGATCGGGCTGTCGTACTACGGCTACTGGCACGGCTCGCTCGCCGCCGCCCAGACCACCCTGGACGACGTGGTCTCCCGCTACGGCAAGCCCGTGTTCGTCGCGGAGACGGCCTACCCCTTCACCCTCGCCCAGGACGACTCCCTGGAGAACCAGATCGACACCACCGGTGAGCTGGTCACCGGCTACCCGGCCACCCAGGCGGGCCAGCTGGCGTGGATGAACGCCGTCGCGAACATCGTGGAGGCCGTACCCGGCAACAAGGGCCTCGGCGTCTTCTACTGGGAGGCGACCTGGACCGCGGTCACCGGCAACGGCTGGGACCCGGCCGACTCCACCTCCGGCAACGGCTGGGAGAACCAGGCCCTGTTCGACTACAACGACAAGGCCACCTCGGCCATGAGCTGGTTCAGCCATCGCTGAACCTGTGGGAGGGGGCCCGGTCGCAGGGGAGCGACCGGGCCCTCGCCCGTCTGTACAGGGGCGGGACCGCGGGAACGTGCGGCGGCCGGGCCGATCGGTCCCGGACAAGGGGCGCCGACTCCCGGACAACGCGGCCCGTGCTGCGGGACAGTGGGAGGACGCGCCTCGCGGTGGTCCGTCCGGAGAGGGGGACGCGATGTTGAGGAATCCCGTCGGCTCGCAGCGCCTGGACATCCTGGAGTGGCTCAAGGACCCGGCCGCGCACTTCCCCGCACCGTCGCAGGGCGACCTCGTCGAGGACGGCGTCACCGCGGACGCCGTCGCCACGAAGCTCGGCGTGCCCGTCGCCGTCGCGGACAGCCACCTCGCCCTGCTCGCGGCCATCGGCCTGCTGCGCACCCGCAGAATCGGGCGGCGCACCCACTACCGGCGGGACGAGGTGCGGATCGCCGAGGTGGGCCGGATGTTCGAGAAGGGCTGGTAGCCGCGGCGACGGCACATCGAGGTGCTACACGGTGCCCCTCGACGACGGCACCGGCGACGGCCCCTCATCGCCGCCGTCCCCGTGCGGCTCGTCCCGGTACCCGAACCGCTCGCAGAGCAGACGTCCGAGCAGCGCGCCGCCGTGGACGACGAACCCCACCCCCACCAGCCAGGACTCCACCACGAGGATGGTGCCGGCCGGGCCGTAGCTGATCGCGTTGGTGACCAGGAGCGGGGTGAACACCAGGTACGAGAACCAGCGCAGGCCCACCAGGCCGGCCATCGTGGCCAGCGCCCCGGGCAGCAGATACCGCCACGGCACCGCGCGGTGCAGAAGGTAGTGCGGGCCCCACCAGAAGAACAGGATGCCGAACGCCATGCTCAGCGGGATGCGGGACGAGCCCTGCAGCACATTGCGGGTCTGCACCTGCGCGTACACATACACCATCAGCACGACCAGCCACACCGCCTGCCGCCAGATCCGGTGCCAGGCGCCGGCGGACGCCTTCCAGATCCGCTCGTACCCGTTCTGCACGCTCGACGCGAAGGACAGCCCGAACAGCGCGAGCAGGGCCCCGCTCCAGGCGCTGGTGGTGCTGATCACCTTGCTCGGCGGGCCGAAGACCTGGGTGAGGGCCTTGGCGGAGCGACCGGACAGGTCCATGCCGTCCACCAGCCACAGCGCGAACCCGCCGTGCCCCAGCGGATCCGCCGCCGCGACCACGATGAGCAGCGGCGCCAGCGTGACCAGGGCGAGCGTCGCGAAACCGAGCGCCCGGTGCAGCAACTCCAGCTCCGAGCCGCGCCCGTACAGGGTCGCGAGCCCCGAGCGGTGCCACCACACAGCCCACCGTGACATGGGACCACCCCTTCTCGGGCGCTGTCCTGAGTCGCCAGGAAAGCCTCGATGTAAACCTGATCGAGTGACGCGGCCTCCGTCGAACCTCCACACACATGCCAGCATGAACTGCCCGACCCAGACGAGGAGGTTTCCATGGACCGTGTCACCCCACTCGTCCCTCTCCGGTACGTAGCCATCGGCGGCCGCGGCCCCGAGGACGTCGTCGCCGACGCCCGCGGCCGGGTGCTGACCGGGGTGGAGGACGGCCGCATCCTGCGCGTCGACGGCCTCACCGGCGACACGACGGCACGCGTCGAGGTGCTCGCCGAGACCGGCGGCCGGCCCCTCGGCCTCGAACTCCTCCCGGACGACGCCCTGTTGGTGTGCGACGCCGAACTCGGACTGCTCCGCGTCGACCTGCGTGAGGGCATCGTGCGCATCCTCGCCGACTCGGTGGCGGGGGAGCGGCTGAGGTTCTGCAGCAATGTCGTCGCCCTGGCCGACGGCAGCGTCTGCTTCACCGTCTCCAGCCGCCGCTACCCCCTCGGCCAGTGGATCGGCGACATCGTCGAACACTCCGGGACCGGCCGGCTGCTGCGCCTCGAGCCCGGCAGCGAACGGCCCGAAGTCCTCCTCGAAGGGCTGCAGTTCGCCAACGGACTGGCCCTGAGCTCCGACGAATCGTTCCTGGTCGTCGCCGAGACCGGCGCCCGCCGTCTCACCCGCTACTGGCTCACCGGACCGCGGGCGGGACACGCGGAGCCCTTCGCCGAGAACCTGCCGGGCATGCCCGACAACATCTGGCGCGGCGCACCGGACGGCCCGATCTGGGTCTCCCTGGCCGGCCCGCGCGTCCCCCCGCTCGACCTGCTGCACCGCACCGCCCCCGCGGTCCGCGCCACCGCCGCCCGGGCCGCCGTCCACGCCCCCTACCGCCCCACCGGCTTCATCGGTGTGCTCGGCGTCGACGACCAGGGGGCGATCGTCCACCACCTCACCCGCCGCCGTTCCGGCTTCCGCATGGTGACCAGCGTCTGCGAGGCCGCCGGCCATCTGGTGCTGGGCAGCCTGTGGGAGCGGGGCCTGGCGGTGTGCGAGCGACCGGCCCCGAAATGACCCGGGTCCCGGCCGGGCGCTACCCTGTAGCCCGGCCGCGGGCACTCCTCGCGGCGCGGCGGTGGGGCCCGCCGTACCCGAACCGCGGCAGTGGTGCCGCCAACGGTCCCTACTTGCGAAGGAGCGGCGCCCGCACGCCCGGGCCCCGGCGAGTAGGAGACGTACGACCATGACAGCCCCGGAAGCGGAGAGCGTCCGCGCCCGCCCGCACCCCACCCGGCAGCCCGCCTGGCGCACCCAGGCTCCGGTCGTCGTGGTGGTCGCGCTCGGCGGTGCCCTGGGCGCCACCGCCCGCTACGCGCTCTCCCTGTGGTGGCCCACCCCGCCCGGCCACTTCCCCTGGGCGACGTTCTGGACGAATGTCGTCGGCTGCGCCGTGATCGGCGTGTTCATGGTGGTCATCACCGACGTGTGGGCCGCCCACCGCCTCGTCCGGCCCTTCTTCGGCACCGGCGTGCTCGGGGGCTTCACCACCTTCTCCACCTATGCCGTCGACATCCAGAGGCTCGTCGACGCCGGCCACCCCCGCACCGGGCTGGCCTATCTCGCCGCGACCCTGCTCGCGGCCCTCGCAGCGGTGTGGCTGGCGGTCACCGCGGCCCGTCGCGTCCTGAAGTGGAGGCAGCCATGACCAGGCTGACCGGCAGCGCCCTGCGCGTGACCGTCTTCATCGGCGAGAACGACACCTGGCACCACAAGCCGCTCTACTCGGAGATCGTCCACCGCGCCCACGCGGCGGGCCTCGCCGGTGCCAGTGTCTTCCGCGGAATCGAGGGCTTCGGCGCCTCCTCCCTGATCCACACCTCACGGCTGCTGTCGCTGAGCGAGGACCTCCCGGTCGCGATCGTGATCGTGGACACCGAGGAGCACGTCCGTGCCTTCCTGCCGCAGCTCGACGAGCTGGTGGGGGAGGGCCTGGTGATTCTCGACGACTGCGAGGTCATCCGGTATGTCGGCCGCGAGGAAGCCTCGGGCAAAACGGACATGAAGGGTAAGAAGTCGTTGTGAACTGGCTGCTGGTCGTCGCGGGCGCCATGGTCGGCGCACCGCTGCGGTACCTCACCGACCGCGCGGTCCAGTCCCGGCACGACTCGGTCTTCCCCTGGGGCACCTTCGCCGTGAACGTCACCGGCTGTCTGATCCTGGGTCTGCTGACCGGGGCGGTGGCCGAGGGGGCCGCCGGTTCCCCTCTTCGGCTCCTGCTCGGTACGGGCCTGTGCGGGGCCCTGACCACTTACTCCACCTTTTCCTACGAGACTCTGCGGCTGACCGAGACCGGGGCGGGGCTCTACGCTGCCGCCAATGTCGTCGGAAGCGTGACGGCGGGTCTCGGCGCGGCATTCGTCGGGGTCTCGATCGCCCAGGCTCTCTGGGGGCGGTGAACGGGCCGCACCCCGCGCGTAGTAAGACTGTCTACAACACTGTCGACCAACCTCCTCAGAACTGGATCCCATGAGCGTCATTAGCGTCGGTCAGGCCGCCGTCCTCGGAGTCGTCGAGGGGGTGACCGAGTTCCTCCCCGTCTCCTCGACCGGCCATCTGAAGATCGCCGAGGGACTGATGAGCATCCCCGTGGACGACGACGCCGTCGTCGGGTTCTCGGCCGTCATCCAGGTCGGCGCGATCGCCGCCGTGCTGGTGTACTTCTTCAAGGACATCGTGCGGATCGTCTCCGCCTGGGGCCGCGGTCTGGTCAACAAGGAGGAGCGGTACCACCACGACTACAAGTTCGCCTGGTGGGTGATCTACGCGACCATCCCGATCGTCGCCGTGGGCCTCGCCGCCAAGCCGCTGATCGAGGGTCCGCTCGCCTCCCTGTGGGTGGTCGCGGCCTCGCTGATCGTCGGCAGTGGTGTGATGTGGGCGGCGGACCAGATGGGCCGGCACAAGCGCGGTGAGGACGACACCACTTTCAAGGACGCGATGCTGGTCGGCAGTTCGCAGATCCTCGCCCTGCTCTTCCCCGGCTTCTCCCGCTCCGGCGCCACCATGTCCACGGCCCTCATCCTCGACCTCGACCGTGTCGCCGCCACCCGCCTCTCGTTCTTCCTCGGCATCCCGGCCCTCACCGGCGCCGGTCTCTACGAGCTGAAGGACGCCCTCGGCGCGGGCGTCGGCGCCGCCCCGCTCGCCGTCGGCACGATCATCTCCTTCGTCGTCGCCTACGCCTCCATCGCCTGGCTGCTGAAGTTCGTCGCCAAGCACTCCTTCAACGCCTTCGTGATCTACCGGCTCGTCGTCGGCGTCCTGCTGCTGGGCCTGCTCAGCGGCGGTGCGATCAGCAGCTGACCCGCTCGGTCGGCCAGGTCCCGGGGTGTGAAGTCTGCTTTTCAGGCCTCACACCCCGTGAATCTCATCTTTCACATCCCTTGACAGCCCCCGTATGTCACCCGGAGGATCGCTTCCGTGAACCTGTCAGACAGCAAGACAGCCAGTCAGGGTCCGCGGCGCATCAGCGCCATGGAAGCGGTCCTGGCCCATCTGCGTGCCGCCATCGAGAACGGCGAGTACGGGGTGGGGGACAAGCTGCCCTCCGAGGCGGAGCTCTGCCGCACCCTGGAGGTCAGCCGGCCCGTGCTGCGCGAGGCCCTCAGGGCGCTGCAGACGATGGGCCTGACCGTCTCCAAGACGGGCAAGGGCACCTTCGTCGTCGCGAACACCGTCGAGGACCCCACCTTCGGCGACTACGCGGCCAGCGACCTGCTGGAGGTCCGCCGCCATGTCGAGATCCCGGTGGCGGGCTACGCGGCCGTGCGCCGCACGCCCGAGGACCTGGACCATCTGACGCATCTGCTGGAGCGCATGGAGCGGGAGACGGACACCACGTCCTGGGTCGCCCTCGACACGCTGTTCCACCTCGCTGTCGCCCAGGCCGCCCAGAACCCGGTCTTCCGCCGGGTCATCGAGGAGATCCGCGACGCACTGGCGCGTCAGTCGGCCTTCCTCAACGAGCTGGGCGGACGCCGCGAGCAGTCCAACCGCGAGCACCGGGCGATCGTCGAGGCGCTGATGGACGGTTCCGAACTCGACGCGGTGGACGCCATGGCGCACCACCTCGACCGTGTCGAGACGACCCTCACCGACATCGTGCGCCCCGCGCGCACGGACCCATCCACGGAAGGCGGACCCGAGGCGTGAGCGAGCAGTCCCTGCACGAGGGCGTGCAGAAACGTTCCGGCCATGTCGACGCCGGAGACGCGGGCTACAGCAAGTCCCTGAAGTCCCGGCACGTCAACATGATCGCCATCGGCGGCGCCATCGGCACCGGCCTCTTTCTCGGCGCGGGCGGCCGGCTCGCCGACGCCGGCCCCTCCCTCTTCGTCGCCTACGCCGTCTGCGGCGTCTTCGCCTTCCTGGTCGTGCGCGCCCTCGGCGAACTCGTCCTGTACCGGCCCTCCTCCGGCGCCTTCGTGTCGTACGCCCGCGAGTTCCTGGGCGAGAAGGGCGCGTACACCGCGGGCTGGATGTACTTCCTCAACTGGGCGACCACCGGCATCGCCGACATCACCGCGGTGGCCACCTACACGCACTACTGGGGCATGTTCTCCGACATCCCTCAGTGGTTGATCGCATTGATCGCCCTTGCGGTGGTGCTGACCGTCAATCTGATCTCGGTCAAGATCTTCGGTGAGATGGAGTTCTGGTTCGCGATCGTCAAGGTCAGCGCGCTGGTGATCTTCATGTGTATCGGCATCTACCTGCTGGTCACCCAGCATCCCGTCGACGGCGCCACCCCGGGCCCGTCCCTGATCACCGACAACGGCGGCGTCTTCCCCAACGGCCTGCTGCCCATGCTGCTGATCATCCAGGGCGTCGTCTTCGCCTACGCCTCCGTCGAGCTGGTCGGCGTCGCCGCCGGTGAGACCGAGAACCCCGAGAAGATCATGCCCAAGGCGATCAACTCGATCATGTGGCGTGTCGGCCTCTTCTACGTCGGCTCCGTCGTCCTGCTCTCGATGCTGCTGCCGTGGAACAAGTACAGCGCCGGCCAGAGCCCGTTCGTGACCGTGCTGTCCCACATCGGCATTCCCGCCGCCGGCGGCGTGATGAACCTCGTCGTCCTCACCGCGGCCATGTCCTCGCTCAACTCCGGCCTGTACTCCACCGGCCGCATCCTGCGCTCCATGGCGATGTCCGGTTCCGCGCCCAGGTTCACCTCGGTGATGAGCCGCAGCCAGGTCCCGTACGGCGGAATCCTCCTCACCAGCGGTATCTGTGTCCTGGGCGTCGGCCTCAACTTCGTGGTCCCGGCGGACGCCTTCGAGATCGTCCTCAACTTCGCGGCGATCGGCATCCTCTCCACCTGGGGCATGATCATGATCTGCCACCTCCTCTTCTGGCAGAAGACCCAGAAGGGCGAGCTGACCCGCCCGGGCTACCGCCTGCCGGGCTCCCCCTGGACCGAGCTCGTGACGCTGGCCTTCCTCGCCTCCGTCCTGGTCCTGATGTACGCCGACGGAGGCGCCGGCCGCACCACCGTGCTGTGCCTGCCGCTGATCGTCGGTGCCCTGGTCGGCGGATGGTTCGGCGTCCGCGGCCGGGTCGCCCGCCAGTCCACCGGAACCACACCCACGACACCTACGACCGGAGCCGACGCGTGAGGCGCGTGCTCCCCGACAAGAGGCAGTGATGTTCAGCAGTTTCGTCGCGGACGCACCCAGGATCCGCGAGCCCCTCCACGCTCCCGTCGCCCACCTCATACGCGACGGGATCGTGGAAGGCATCCACTACGGCTCCGTCGTCGTCCTCGGCGCCGACGGCCAGGTCCGGTTCCAGCTCGGCGACATCGAGGCCGCCTTCTATCCGCGCTCCGCGCTCAAGCCCGTCCAGGCGGTCGCGATGGTGCGGGCCGGGCTGCCGCTCGACGGCGAGCTCCTCTCGCTCACCGCGGCCAGCCACTCCGGCGAGGAACGCCACCTCGCCGGGGCCCGGCGCATCCTCGGACTCGCCGGTCTCACCGAGGACCATCTGCGCAACGTGCCGGACATGCCGTACGGACCGGCCGTGCGGGACGCCTGGGTCCGGGAGGGGCGCGGGGCGTCCCGGCTCGCCCAGAACTGCTCCGGCAAGCACGCGGCGATGCTGTACACCTGCGTGCTGAACGACTGGCCGCTGGAGGGATACCTCGACCCCTCGCATCCGCTGCAGCAGGCGATCGCCGAGATCGTCGAGGACCTGACCGGGCAGCGGATCGCACGGGTGACGGTCGACGGGTGCGGGGCTCCTCTGTTCTCCGTGTCCCTGCACGGCCTCGCGCGGGCCGCCGCACGGATCACCACGGCCGCCGACGGTACGCCGGAGGCCCGGGTGGCCGACGCGATGCGCTCTCACCCCGAGATGGCGTCGGGGGCCGGGCGGGATGTCGCCGCGCTCATGGCGGCCGTGCCCGGGCTGCTGGCCAAGGACGGGTTCGAGGGCGTCGAGGTCGCGGCGCTGCCGGACGGGCGGGCCGTCGCCGTGAAGATCGCCGACGGGGCGAACCGGGCGAGGGTGCCGGTGGCCGCGGCCGCCCTGGCCTGGGCCGGGGTCGATCCCGGACTGCTCGCCGCGTTCCAGGGCGAGGCGCTTCTCGGAGGCGGGCGCGCGGTCGGGTGCGTGCGGCCTGTCCGTTCGCTGGAGCCGGTTGCGGTCTCGGCCTGCGCCTAAGTACGTGTCGGATGTGTTGTGTGGCGGCTGCGAGTGGGGTGCGGCTGCTCGCGCCCACGCGGCGGCAGCCGCAAATCGATGACGCCCCGCGCCCCTTTTCAGGGGCGCTTCAGCTCGGTATCTCAGGAAGAGGACCCTCAGTCTCATGACCGTCGCCACTCGCCGTGAGCACGATCTGCTGGGTGACCGGGATGTTCCCGCCGACGCGTACTGGGGTGTTCACACCCTGCGCGCCACCGAGAACTTCCCCATCACCGGTATGACGATCTCCGCGTACCCTCACTTGATCGACGCTCTCGCCGCCGTCAAGGAAGCCGCCGCCCTCGCCAACGAGGAACTCGGGCTGCTGGCGCCGGAGAAGGCCGCCGCCATCGTCGCCGCCTGTCGGGAGATCCGGGACGGCAAGCTGCACGACCAGTTCGTGGTCGACGTCGTTCAGGGTGGTGCCGGGACCTCGACCAACATGAACGCCAACGAGGTCGTCGCCAACCGGGCGCTGGAGCTGATGGGGTTCGCCAAGGGGCAGTACCAGCACCTGCATCCCAATGAGGACGTCAACCTCGGACAGTCGACCAATGACGTCTACCCCACCGCCGTCAAGGTGGCGACGGTCTTCGCGGTGCGTGGACTGCTCAAGGCGATGTCCGTACTGCAGGACTCGTTCGCCCGGAAGGCCGTCGAGTTCCGTGATGTGCTCAAGATGGGCCGTACACAGTTGCAGGACGCGGTGCCGATGACGCTCGGTCAAGAGTTCTCGGCCTATGCCGTCATGATTGACGAGGACCGCAACCGTCTTGACGAGGCAGTCCAGTTGATCCATGAGATCAACCTGGGGGCCACGGCCATCGGGACGGGGCTCAACGCCCCGGCCGGGTACGCGGAGGCGGCCCGCCGTCATCTCTCCGCCATCACCGGGTTGCCGCTGGTCACCGCGGCCAACCTGGTCGAGGCGACCCAGGACTGCGGGGCGTTCGTCCAGATGTCCGGTGTGCTCAAGCGGATCGCGGTCAGACCGCTGCCGAACCACAGGGCGCGGAAGCCGTGCTCGGTCCGGTAGATCGCGGCGTACGCGTCGACCAGCAGGCCGACCGGGTCCTTC